>JALSGW010000067.1 GCA_026982585.1 Alphaproteobacteria bacterium
CGACAAGTCCATTTCCCATCGCGCCCTCATCCTGGCCGCCATGGCCGCCGGCGAGAGCACCATCGCCGGACTGCTCGAGGGCGAGGATGTGATGGCCACGGCCCGCACGCTCCGCGCCCTGGGGGTGTCGGTGGAGCGCACCGGGGAGGGGCTGTGGCGGGTGTCGGGCGTGGGAAGCGGCGGCCTCGCCGAACCCGACACGGTGCTCGACTGCGGCAACGCCGGCACCCTGGCCCGGCTGCTGTTGGGCGTCCTCGCCGGCCATCCCTTCCGCGCCCTGATCACCGGCGACCCCTCGCTCAGACGGCGGCCCATGGCCCGGGTGGCCGCCCCCCTGCGCATGATGGGCGCCACCATCCATGCCCGCGCCGACGACCGTCTGCCGCTTGCGATCCGGGGCCGCAGCCAGCTCATTCCCATCGCCTGGTCGAGCCCGGTGGCCTCGGCCCAGGTCAAGTCGGCGATCCTGCTCGCGGGCCTGCACGCGCCCGGGGAGACCACCGTGGTGGAGCCGCTCCCTTCGCGCGATCACACCGAACGCATGCTGGCCGCCCTGGGCGCCGAGGTGGTGTGCCGCAGCGAGCCGGACGGCCGCCATCGGGTCACCCTGCGCGGCTATGCGGAGCTCAGGCCGCGCCCCTTTTTCATCCCCGCAGACCCCTCCTCGGCCGCCTTTCCGCTGGTGGCCGCCCTGTGCCGGCCCGGCTCCGAGGTGATCCTCACCGGGGTCGGCCTCAACCCCACCCGCACCGGGCTGTTCGACGCCCTCGCCCGCATGGGGGCGCGGCTCAGGATCCGCAACCGCCGCGAGGAAGGCGGCGAGCCCGTGGGGGATCTGGTGGTGCAGGGTTCCGACCTCTCGGGCATCGATCTTTCCGCCGAGATCGCACCCCGCATGATCGATGAATACCCCATCCTGGCCGTGGCCGCGGCCTGTGCCAAGGGGCAGAGCGTGCTGCGCGGGCTCGGGGAGCTTCGGGTCAAGGAGAGCGATCGGCTGCAAGCGATGGAATCGGGGCTTCGCGCCTGCGGGGTGCAGGCCCGGGTGGTGGGCGAGGATCTCCACATCGAGGGCACGGGCGGTCGCCCGCCGCCCGGCGGCGGCCGCATCGATGCCGGGCTCGACCACCGCATCGCCATGAGCTTTCTCGTGCTCGGCGGGCTCGCCCGAAGGCCGGTGCGGGTTAGGGGGGCTGAGACCATCCACACCAGCTTCCCCGGTTTCCTCGCGCTCATGAACGGGCTCGGGGCCGAGCTGCGCGCGCTCGAGGAGGAGCCATGAGCGCTCCGCTGGTGATCGCCGTGGACGGGCCGGCCGCCTCCGGCAAGACCACCCTTGCAACACGCCTCGCCCGCCACTTCGATCTGCCCTTTCTCGACACCGGACTCCTCTATCGGGCGGCGGCCTGGCGTCTGCTCTCCTCCGGCCTCGCCGGGGACGACGAGGCGGCGCTGGTGCGGGCGGCACAGGCGGTGCGCCTTCGGGATCTGGAACGTCCGGAGCTGCTGGCAGAGGCGACCGGTGCCCTGGCCTCCCGGATCGCCGCCCATCCCGCGGTGCGGGAGGCGCTGCTGCCGCTGCAGCGGGCCTTCGCCGCGAACCCGAAGGGGGCGGTGCTGGCCGGGCGGGATGTGGGCACCGTGGTCTTTCCCGACGCGCTCGCCAAGATCTTCGTCACCGCAAGCCTCGAGGAGCGGGCGCGCCGCCGCCTTTGCCAGTTGCGGCGACGGGGTGAAACGCCTATATACGCGCGCGTGCTGGAGGAGCTGCGTGAGCGCGACCGCCGGGATCGGGAGCGAGCGGTTGCGCCTCTGCGTGCAGCACCGGACGCCCTGCTGTTGGACACCACCTCGCTGGACGAGGCCCAGGCCTTCGATCGGGCCCGGCGGTTCGTGGAACAACGGAGGCAGAGCGTCGGCGAGGGCCGCTGGACCGCTTCTCCTCCAAGACCGGACCGACAACCCTAACCGGCCGCAAGCCCGGACGCGACCGCAGCAACCCGTGGAGTACGAATGAGCGAGACGAGCACCGTCAGCGAAACCCTCACCCCCAGTCGCGAAGAGTTCGCCGCCCTGCTCGAGGAGACGCTGGGGCCCAAGCCCAAGATCGAAGGCACCGTGGTGCGGGGGCGCGTGGTGGCCATCGACGGCGAGGAGGCGGTCATCGACGTCGGCCTCAAGTCCGAGGGACGCGTGCCGCTCAAGGAGTTCACCCCGCCCGGCGGCCAGCCCGAGATCCAGGTCGGGGACGTGGTGGAGGTCTACATCGAGCGCTACGAGAACCGCAGCGGCGAGGTGGTGTTGAGCCGCGACAAGGCCCGCCGCGAGGAATGCTGGAACCGGCTCGAGGAGGCCTACAAGAAGGGCGAGAAGGTGACCGGCGCCATCTTCGGCCGGGTCAAGGGCGGCTTCGCGGTCGATCTCGGCGGCGCGGTGGCCTTCCTGCCGGGCAGCCAGGTCGACATCCGGCCGATGCGCAACGTCGGCGCGCTGCTCAACAAGCCCGAGCCCTTCCTGATCCTCAAGATGGACCGGCGCCGCGGCAACATCGTGGTCTCGCGCCGGGCGGTGCTGGAGGAGAGCCGGGCCGAACAGCGCAAGGAACTGCTCGCCTCCCTGCACGAGGGACAGGTGCTCGAAGGGGTGGTGAAGAACATCACCGAATACGGCGCCTTCGTGGACCTGGGCGGCGTCGACGGGCTGTTGCACGTGACCGACATCGCCTGGCGCCGCATCAACAACCCGAGCGAGGTGCTCCAGGTCGGACAGACGGTGCGGGTCAAGGTGATCCGCTACAATCCCGAGACCGGCCGCATCTCCCTGGGCATGAAACAGCTGGAGCCGGATCCCTGGGAGGGGGTGGCGCTCAAATATCCGGTCGGCGCCAAGTTCAAGGGCCGGGTCACCAACATCACCGACTACGGCGCCTTCGTGGAGCTGGAGCCGGGCGTGGAGGGGCTGATCCACGTCTCGGAGATGAGCTGGACCAAGAAGAACATCCATCCGAGCAAGATCGTCTCCACCAGCCAGGAGGTGGAGGTGGTGGTGCTGGAGGTGGACGAGGCCAAGCACCGCATCTCCCTCGGCCTCAAGCAGCTCCTGCCCAACCCCTGGGAGGAGTTCCTGGAGCGCCATCCGGTCGGCTCGGTGGTCGAGGGGGAGGTGAAGAACATCACCGAATTCGGCCTCTTCATCGGCCTCGAGGGCGATATCGACGGCTTGGTCCACCTCTCGGATCTCAGCTGGACCGAGCCGCCCGAGCAGGCGGTGACCAAGTACCAGAAGGGCCAGCTGGTCAAGGCGGTGGTGCTCGACGTGGACGTGGAGAAAGAGCGCATCGCCCTGGGCATCAAGCAGCTCGAGGAGGATCCCTTCAAGAAGGCGGTCGAGGGCCTCAAGAAGGGCGATCGCGTCACCTGCATCATCAAGGCCGTGACCCCGCAGGGGCTCGAGGTGGAGACCGTCTCGGGTGCGGCCGGCTTCATCCGCAAGGCCGAGCTCGCCAAGGACCGCCGCGAACAGCGGCCCGAACGGTTCGCCGTCGGCGAGAAGGTGGACGCGCTGGTGACCCAGATCGACCACAAGGAACGGCGCCTCGCCCTGTCCATCAAGCAGCTCGAGATCGAGGAGGAGAAGGCGGCGCTCGAGGCCTTCGGTTCGGCGGACTCCGGCGCCAGCCTGGGCGAGATCCTGGGCGCCGCGCTGCGCCAGAAACAGGAGGAGCTGGCCCGCAAGCAGGCCGAAGCGGAGCGCGCCGCCCAGAGCCAGGCGGAAGAGGCGGGCGAGGATCAGGCCGGTGGGAATGCCGCGGGCGAAGGGGCCGACAAGGGGAGCTGAGCTCCCGCGGGCCCGGACAACGGGGCGTGTGTGACCGCGGATGGCCGCTTCGGTCACCACGCGCTTCGCACCGAGCCCGACAGGCCACCTCCACCTCGGCAACGCCCGCATCGCGATCATCAACTGCCTGCTCGCCCGCAGGCACCAGGGCCGGTGGCTCCTGCGCGTGGACGACACCGATCCCGCGCGCAGCCGCGAGGAATTCCTGACCGCGATCTGCGAGGATCTGCGCTGGCTCGATCTTTCCTGGGACGAATGCATCCGCCAGAGCCGGCGCACCGACCTCTATGCCCAGGCCTTCGCCGAACTCGAAGCCCGGGGACGGGTCTATCCCTGCTACGAGACCCCGGAGGAGCTCGCGCAGCTGCGCCGCCAACAACAGGAGCGCGGTCTGCCGCCGCGTTACGACCGCCGCGCGCGGGCGCTTTCCGACCAAATGCACCGCGAGCTTGCCCGCTCCGGCCGCCGTCCCTATTGGCGCTTCCTGCTCGAGGACAGGGAGGTGGCGTTCCGGGACCTGGTCTTCGGCGAGCGGCGCGTCCCGCCCGGCGCCCTGGGCGATCCGGTGGTGCGGCGCGAGGACGGGGGCTTCACCTATCTCTTCGCCTCGGTGGTGGACGACGTCGCGCTCGGCATCACCCATGTGGTCCGGGGCGAGGATCACCTCACCAACACCGCGGCGCAGATCCAGATCTTCGAGGCGCTGGGTGCCGCTCCCCCGCGCTTCGCGCATCTGCCCTTGCTTTTGGATGCGGAGGGCCGGCCGCTCGCCAAACGGCACGGCGGGCTGACCCTGCGGGAGCTGCGCGCACGGGGCCTCGAGCCTAGGGCGGTGGTGGCGTGGCTGGTGCGTCTCGGCACCGGACGGAGCGCCGGTCCCGAGGACGACTGGGAGCGGCTGTGCGCCGATCTCGACCTCGCCCGCTACGGCCGCCAGCCGGCCAGGGTGGATCTCGCCGAGCTCGAGCGGCTGAGCGCCCGGGTGCTGCACCGGCTCTCCTTCGCGGAGGTGCGGCCGCGGCTCGTGGAGCTCGGGCTCGCCGATGCCGATCCCGCCTTCTGGGCGCTCGTGCGCGGCAATCTTTCCACCCTCGCCGAGGCGCGCGGCTGGTGGCAGGTGGTGCGCGGCGTCATCGAGCCGGTGGTCGTCGATCCCGATCTGCTGCGGGAGGCGGCGGCGCGGGTGCCGGATCGCATCGCCGATCCCGAGGAGGCCCGGCGCTGGCTTCGAAGCCTCCAGAAGGCCACCGGGCGCCGCGGACGCGAGTTGTACCGGCCGCTGCGGCTGGCGCTCACCGGGCGCGAACATGGACCGGAGCTCCACCTTCTGCTACCGGAGCTCGGCGCAGAGCGCATCCGCGCGCGGCTTGAGGGGCGACGGGCCTGAGGGGGAGCCCACGGGGTCATGAGCCAGGGCCAGCTGGTTTTATACAACAGCCGCACGCGCAGCAAGGAACCCTTCGCGCCGCTCTTGGCCGATCGGGTGCGCATGTACGTCTGCGGCCCCACCGTCTACCAGCGCATC
>JALSGW010000068.1 GCA_026982585.1 Alphaproteobacteria bacterium
CGTAGTGGGCCTTGATCATGATGGGAGCGGCCATGATGCCGAGCACCGTCACCGCCGCGCCGACGATGC
Source organism: Alphaproteobacteria bacterium (assembly GCA_026982585.1). Classification (GTDB taxonomy): domain Bacteria; phylum Pseudomonadota; class Alphaproteobacteria; order Geminicoccales; family Geminicoccaceae; genus HRBIN39. The sequence continues at coordinate 70 of JALSGW010000068.1, forward strand.
CGGTGGCCATGGCGAAGACGGTGGCGGTGGCCAGCACCACCAGATACAAAGCCCCTCGCACCGGCGCCAAAAGCAGACGGAAGGCTTGGAATAATCGTTCCATGAGCCCCGCCTGCTCGACGATGAATCCCATCAGCACGAACAGCGGTACGGCGGCCAGCTCCTCCACCTTCATAAGCCCGATGATCTGGAAATAGGCGAGGGAGAATACCCGCTCGCCGAGCCCGACATAGCCGAAGGCGAAGGCGAGACAGAGAAGTGTGAAGGCGATGGGGAAACCCACGAAGATGACGCCGATGAGCAGCACCAGCATCACCAGGCCGAGGATTTCATTGGGAGTCATACCTGGACCTCCCCGGCCTCGGCCAACAGCTCACCGGTCCGGATCGCATACCAGGCCTTGAGCACCTCGGAGACCCCCTGGATCAACAGCAAGGTCGCCGAGATCGGCACCGCCGCCTTGAATGGCCACAGGATTGGACGCCAGGCGGTCTGTTCGGACCGCTCGGTGATCTGATAGGAGTAGACTGCCTCCTCGAATCCCACCCAAAGCACCATGATGACGCCCGGAAACAGGAACACCACATAGGCGATGAGATCGATCCAACCCTTGGTCCGGTTCGAGAAATTGTGCCAGAAGAGATCGGTGCGGATGTGGGCGCCCTTTCGCAGGGCGAAGGCGGTGCCGAGCATGAACAGGGCACCATAGAACATGTAACTGATCTCATAGGCCCAGATGGTGGGCGCGTCGAAGGCGTAGCGGGCTACCACCTCGTAGACCATGGCGAAGAGAATCGGCGCCACCAACCAGGCGAGCAAAAAGCCCGTCCATTCGGTGAAGCGATCGATCGCGCGGACGATCCTGAGGAGAATCGGGGACGCAGAGGTCACGGCGGCCTCCCCGTTGCGCTGGGCAGGTGAGGGACGAAGAGGCGGCGGGACCGCGCCGCGGTCCCGCCCGATACCTTATTACTCTTCCGCTTCCGGCCAATAGTAGTCGGCCGCGAAACTGTACTCCGGGAAGTAGAACCGGCGCGCCGGGACCACGACGCTCGCGTACTCCCGCTTGCTCTCGAGCACCCTGCGGAAGAACTCGTTATTCTCGGCATACTCCTTCGCGAGATCGTCCCAGCCCTCCAAGAACGCCCGGAGGATGTCGTCCGGCGTCTTCTTGATGATGACGCCGTACTTCTCACGCAGCTCCTTGAGAGCCTCGGCGTTCTGCTTCATCCAGCGCACCCACCAGCGGAGCCACACCTCGGTGGCCGCGCTCTTGATGATCTCCTGCTCCTGCTCGCTGAGGCTCCGCCACACGTCACCGTTAATCAGCAGCTCCGCCACGGTCACGGTCTCGTGCATGCCGGGGGAGTAATGGTACTTCCAGACGTTCTGGAAGCCCAGGCGCAGGTCCTCGACCCCGCCCACCCACTCGGCGCAGTCGATCACCCCGCGCTCGGCGGCGGGCAGGATTTCACCGCCCGGCATGTTGACCACGGCGAAGCCCATGCGCGCCCAGATCTCGTTGGCGATACCGGTCTGGCGGCACTTCATGCCCTTCATGTCCTCGACGCTCTCGATCGGCCGCTTGAACCAGCCGAACGCCTGAGGACCGGCGGGCAGGATGGGGATCGCCACCACGTCCAGCTTGAGCTCCTTCTGATAGAACTCCTGATAGAGCTCGAAGCCGCCCCCTTCGTACATCCAGCCCATGTGATCCAGCATGTCCATGCCGAAGGGACCGCCCGGCCCGCCGGTGAAGAGGATGGCGGCGGGATGCTTGCCCTGCCAGTAGCCCGCCCAGGTGTGGGCGCCGTCGATCACCCCGCGCGCGGTGGCGTCCAGCACCTCGAAGGCGGGCACCACCTGGCCCGCCGGCATGGTCTTGATCCGGAGCTCGCCGGCGGTGAGCTTTTCCACCCGTTCGGCGAACATGGTGAAGTTCTCATAAAGCGTCAGCGCCGCAGGCCAGCTCGCCTGCATCTGCAGCTCGCGCACGCGCTCCGCCTGGGCGGTGGCGCCGAATGCCATCAGCGCCGTCGCCGCAGCGACGGTGAGCAGCCGTAGGTGCATCGTTCTCCCTCCCGTGGCCGATGGACCGAACACGATCGCGATCCGGCCTCCCCCGGGCCCGGCGGCGGCGCCGCGCCCGATGGCGACCGCGCCGGAACCTTAGCAGAGCCCCGGCCGCATGTGAACGCGGAGCACCCGCCGGCCATCATTCCGACCGATCCCCGATCAACACTTTTTTTGCAACCGCCGCTGACAATGCGCGAGCGATGCGTTACATGGAGGAAAGATGCCGACGCTCCGTTCGCGCAAGGATCCGAATCGCATGACGGTACGACCGATTCACTTCTGCGAACCGTACGAACGGGTCGCCCTGTTCATCGACGGCGCCAATCTCTACCAGGCGGCTCGGGCGCTCGGTTTCGATATCGACTACAGAAGACTGTTGTCCAACTTCTCAAGCGGATGCCGCCTGCTGCGCGCATACTACTATACCGCGCTTTTGGATGAACAGGAATATTCGCCGATCCGCCCCCTGGTCGACTGGCTCGAATACAACGGCTACACCATGGTGACCAAGCCGCTCAAGGAGTACAGTCAAAGCCTGGGGCGGCGCAAGTACAAGGGCAACATGGACGTAGACATCGCCGTGGACGCCATGGAGATCAGCCCCTATGTCCAGCACGTGGTGCTGTTCTCCGGCGACGGCGATTTCCGGCGTCTGGTCGAGGCGCTGCAGCGGCGCGGCGTGCGCGTGACCGTGGTGAGCACCATTCGCACCCAGCCGCCGATGATCGCCGACGAGCTGCGCCGTCAGGCGGACTTCTTCCTCGACCTGGCGGAGCTGCAGGCGGCGATCGAACGGCGTCCGAGCGGTGAGCGGGGTTCCCCGGAGGAGCGCATCCCGGAGGGCGAGGCGGAGGGCGAGGGCGAACAGCTCGATGCTGAGTGAGCCCGGTGCACGTCCCGAGCCGCCCAGGGACTGCCCGCTCTGTCCGCGGCTCGCCCTTTTTCGCGAACAGGCGCGGATGCGCCATCCCGACTGGCACAACGCGCCGGTGGCCTCCTTCGGGGACCCGGCCGCCCGGCTTTTGGTGGTGGGTCTCGCTCCGGGCTTTGCCGGCGCCAACCGGACCGGGCGGCCCTTCACCGGGGACTATGCGGGCGAGGTGCTCTATCCGGCGCTGATCCGCCACGGATTCGCCCGCGGCAGCTACAGGGCAGAACCCGACGACGGGCTCGAGCTGGTCGACTGCCGCATCACCAACGCGGTGCGCTGCGTGCCGCCCCAGAACAAGCCCACGGCGGCGGAGATCGCCGCCTGCCGCCGGTTTCTCGCCCCCGAGGTGATGCGCGAGCCGAAACCCCGGGTGCTTCTGGCATTGGGTCGCGTCGCCTTTTCGAGCCTCTTGCGCATTCTGGAGCTGGCGCCCAGCCGATGGCCCTTTCGCCATGGCGGGCGCTATCCCCTGCCGGAGGGACGCGTCCTTTACGCCAGCTACCACTGTTCCCGCTACAACGTCAGCACCGGCCGCCTGAACGCGGCCATGTTCGATGCGGTGATCGCCCAGATCCGCCGCGAACTCCCCCCTCTCGAGGCGGAGCTTGCGGCCGCGGCGGGCCGAAAGGGGTGTTGAGTTCAGAAGAGGCAAAGGCATGAAGGAGGTCCAACGGGTCGGCATCGTCGGCTGCGGTCTCATGGGCAGTGGGATTGCGGCGAACGTCGTGCAGCACGGGCTCGAGGTGGTGCTGTTCGACGCCGCGTCGGCGGCGGTGGAGCGGGCGCAGGCGGTGATCGCCCGGCATCTGCGCCGGCGGCAGGAGAAGGGAGAGATGAGCGCGGCCGAGGCGGCCGAGGCGGAAGAGCGGGTGCGCACCGCCCGGGGGCTCGCCGAGATGGCCGCGGCCGATCTCGTCATCGAAGCGGTGTTCGAGGAGTTCTCCCTCAAGGCGTCGCTCTTCGCGGAGCTCTCCTCGGGCTTGCCGGAGGACCGGCTGATCGCCACCAACACGAGCTGTCTCAGGGTGAGCGATCTCCAGCGCCACCTGCGGGGTCCCGAGCGGTTCCTCGGCCTCCACTACTTCAGCCCCGCCCAGGTCAATCCGGTGGTGGAGCTGGTGCGGGGCGAGCGCACCGCGGCATGGGCGCTCGAGCTCGCCGAACGCTTTCTCGTCCGCACCGGCAAGACGGTGATCCGGTGCCGCGATTCCCACGGCTTCGCCATCAACCGCTTCTTCTGCCCCTACACCAACCAGGCGGCGCGGGCGCTGGACGCGGGGCTCGGCGCGGCCGGCGACATCGACGCGGTGGCCTCTGCGACCCTGGATGCGCCCGCCGGGCCGTTTGCGGTGATGAATCTGATCAAACCGCGCATCAACCTGCAGGCGGTGCGCAATCTGGCACCCTTAGGCGCCTTCTACGCCCCGGCTTCCGCGCTCGTGGCCCACGGCGAGGCGGACCGGCCGTTCGCGCTCGAGACCTCAGGCTCCCTTGCCCCGGAACGGCGGCGGCAGATCGCCGATCATCTCCTCGCCGGCTGCTTCCTGCCGGTGCTCCAGGCCCTCGACGAAGAGGTGGCGGAACCGGCCGCCATCGATCTCGGCGCCCGCCTGGCGCTGCGCTTCGGCCGGCCGCCCTGCGCGCTCATGGACGAGCTCGGAAAGGCAGAGGTGGAACGCATCCTCCGCCCATGGCTGGAGCGGTTCGACCTCCCCATGCCCGCCTCCTTCCACCGCATCGGAAGTCTCGCCAGCTCCGGCCCAGAGCAGCCTTGATGCCCGTCGCCACAGGCGGGCGGCGGTGCTGATTGTGCGCCGCACAATTTTCCCTTGCGTCCGCGCCTCGCCTACCCTATCTTTTGTGCAGCGCAACATGACCGTGGAGGACGACGGATGACGGCGAAAGGTGCGGCGCCCAAGATCGATTTCGAGGCGTGGTTCCAGCTGCAGCGGGCCAATCTCGAGACCTGGCTGCAGGCCCAGAAGCTGATCTTCGACTATTCGACCACGCTCGGCCGCAAGCAGCTCGAGCTGGTCAGGGAGCTGTTCGGCCGGGCCGAGGGGCTCGTCAAGGGTGTGGACGCCAAGAAGCAGCCCCAGGAGTTGGTGGAGGAGACCAAGGCCGCAGTCGACAAGGCCTTTCAGGACCTCAAGGAAGCGGTGGACCTGGGATTGAAGACCCAGAGCCAGGTGATGGAGCTGTGGTTCAAGCGGGCCACCGCCAATTTCGAGGAAGTGCGCAAGCTCGCGGCC
>JALSGW010000069.1 GCA_026982585.1 Alphaproteobacteria bacterium
CATCGCCTTCCGACGCTCGCCGAAGCCGGGGGCCTTGACCGCCGCCACCTTGAGGCCGCCCCTGAGCTTGTTGACGATCAAGGTGGCGAGCGCCTCGCCCTCGACGTCCTCGGCGATCACGAGCAGCGGCTTGCCCGCCTGCACCACCTTCTCGAGCAGGGGCAGGAGCGGCTGCAGGCCGGAGAGCTTCTTTTCGTGGATGAGGATGTAGGGCTCTTCGAGCTCGGCCACCATTTTGTCGGCGTCGGTGACGAAGTAGGGGGAGATGTAGCCGCGGTCGAACTGCATGCCCTCGACGATCTCGAGCTCGGTCTCGAGGGCCTTGGCCTCCTCGACGGTGATCACCCCGTCGCGGCCGACCTTGTCCATGGCCTCCGCCAGCATGCGGCCGATGGCGGCGTCGCCGTTCGCCGAGATGGTGCCGATCTGGCTGATCTCCTCGGAGGTGGTGACCTGTTTGGCGTGGCGCTTGAGGTCCTCGACCACCGCCGCCACCGCCATCTCGATGCCGCGCCGGAGATCCATGGCATTGGCGCCGGCCTCGACCGCCTTCACCCCCTCGCGGGCGATGGCGGCGGCGAGGATGGTGGCGGTGGTGGTGCCGTCGCCGGCCACATCCTTGGTCTTGCTCGCCACTTCCTTGACCAGCTGGATGCCGAGGTTCTCGAACTTGTCGGCGAGCTCGATCTCCTTGGCCACCGTCACGCCGTCCTTGGTGATGCGCGGCGCGCCGAAGCTCTTCTCCAGCACCACATTGCGGCCCTTGGGGCCGAGGGTGACGGCGGTGGCGCGGGCGAGGGTCTCCACCCCGTGCAGCATGCGCTGGCGGGCGTCGGTGGCAAAGCGGATGTCCTTGGCAGCCATGGCTCCAAGCCCTCCCTTGCACCATGCCATGGGGATGCGTCCGCTCGCGGGCGGACTCGCCCTTGATGTGGGAATCCGGGAACGGACCGACAATAGCCGAAGCCGAGGGTGACGGGCGGCGCCGAGGGTGCTAGGCGCGCCCTGGAAGCCGCGACGCTTAGGGGGAGGTGATGATGATCCAGCGCACGGTGTCGCCCGTGGACGGCCGCGTCTATGTGGAGCGGGAGCTCGCCGATCGGGCGCGCATCGAACGCGCGCTCGAGGCGGCGGAGCGGGCCCAGCCCGCCTGGCGGGCGCGTCCGGTGGAGGAGCGGATCGCCCTGCTCAACCGCGCGGTCGATCTGTTCGTGGCCGACAAGGAACGGATCGCCGAGGAGATCACCTGGCAGATGGGGCGGCCGATCCGCCACAGCCCCGGCGAGGTGGCGGGGTTCGAGGAGCGGGCGCGCTACATGCTCGAGATCGCCCCCGCGGCGCTGTCCGACGTCCAGGTGGAGCCGAAGGCGGGGTTCCGGCGTTTCATGCGCCGGGAGCCGGTGGGGCTGGTGTTCGTGATGGCGCCCTGGAACTATCCCTATCTCACCGCCGTCAACGCCATCTGGCCGGCGCTCGCGGCCGGCAACGCCGTGCTGCTCAAGCACTCGGCCCAGACCCCGCTGTGTGCGGAACGGCTGCAGGAGGTGCTGGATGAGGCGGGGCTGCCCCCGGGCGTGTTCCAGCACCTGCACCTCGCCCACGCGGACGCGCTCGCCATCGTGAAAAGCGGCCGGGCGCGGCTTGTCGCCTTCACCGGCTCGGTGCGCGGCGGCCAGGCGGTGCAACGGGCCGCAGGCGAGGCCTTTATTGCCACCAACCTCGAACTGGGCGGCAAGGATCCCGCCTATGTGCGCGAGGACGCGGACATCGCCTTCGCCGCCGAGCAGCTGGTGGACGGCGCCTGCTTCAACGCCGGCCAGAGCTGCTGCGGCATCGAGCGCATCTACGTGCACGAAAAGCGCTACGACGATTTCGTCGCCGCCTATGTCGAACTCGCCTCGCAATACGTGCTCGACGATCCCACCCGGCCCGAGACCACCCTCGGCCCGATGGTGCGGCCCGAGGCGGCGGACTTCGCGCGCGGCCAGGTGGAGGAGGCGGTGCGCCAGGGCGCCCGCGCCCTGATCGACACCTCGAAGTTCGAACGCGACCGCCCGGGCTCGCCCTACATGGCACCGCAGGCGCTGGTGGACGTCACGCACGAGATGCGGGTGATGCGGGAGGAGAGCTTCGCCCCCGTCGTCGGCATCATGAAGGTGCGCTCGGACGAGGAGGCGATCGCGCTGATGAACGACAGCCCATATGGCCTCACCGCCTCCGTGTGGACGCGGGATGCGGAGGCGGCGGTGCGCATCGGCCACGCGCTCGACACCGGCACCGTGTACATGAACCGCTGCGACTACCTGGATCCGGCACTGGCCTGGGTGGGGGTGAAGGATTCCGGCCGCGGCGTCTCCCTCTCGCGCCTCGCCTACGAACACCTGACCCGACCCAAGAGCTTCCACCTGCGCCTCGCGACCTAGTCCGCAACCTCTGGTCGAACCGGATCCGCCTCGCTAAAAGCATCTGGAGATCGGACGGAGGTCCATGGCCGAGCTGGATCTGAAGCTCCTCACCCACGGGCCGCGGCGCGGGGTGATGCTGGTGCTCTCCTCGCCATCCGGGGCCGGCAAGACCAGCGTCGCGCGCCGGTTGCTCGAGCGGGAGCGGGAGCTCGAGCTGTCGGTGTCGGTGACCACCCGGCCGCCGCGGCCCGGGGAGCGGGACGGGGTCGACTACCATTTCGTCGACGCCGAGCGGTTCGCGCGCATGGTGGCGGCGGGTGAGCTGCTCGAGCATGCCGAGGTGTACGGCCACCGTTACGGGACGCCGCGGGCGCCGGTGGAGCGGGCGCTCGGGGCGGGGCGGGATGTGCTGTTCGACATCGATTGGCAGGGAGCGCAGCAGCTGCGGGAAAAGGCGGCGGGCGACATGGTCGGGGTGTTCATCCTGCCGCCGTCCCTGGATGAGCTCGAGCGTCGCCTGAGGCGCCGGGCGAGCGATCCCGAGGAGGTGGTGCGGTTTCGCCTAAGCCGTCTCGCCTCGGATGTCAGCCACTGGCCCGAGTACGACTATGTGCTCATCAACCGCGATCTGGAGGCGACCGTGGAGGCGGTGCGGGTGATCCTCGGCGCCGAGCGGCTGCGGCGGCAGCGCCAGCCCCATCTGGGCGCCTTCGTCAGCCAGCTCCGGCACGGCGGCGGTTGAGCTCCGCCCATGCGCGGGCAAGTGCTGTGAAGGATTCGCATCCGAGCTCCTCGGCCCGGGCGTTGGCGGCAACGCCGGCGCGGGCGAGCAGCTCCTCCGGCGCCATTCCGAGTGCGCGCAGGCTGGTCTTCAGCATCTTGCGGCGCTGGCCGAAGGCGGCCCGGGTGACCTGTTCGAGGGCGGCGAGCTGCGGCGGGTCGAGACGATCGGCCCGCGGATGGAACCGCAGCACCGTCGCCCGCACCTTGGGCGGCGGGTGGAAGGCGCCCGGGGCGAGCTCGAACAGCCGTTCGATGCGGCACTGCCGCTGAGCGAGCACCGTCAGCCGGCCGTAGGCGCCGCTTCCCGGCCGCGCCAGCAGCCGGTCCGCCACCTCCTTCTGGAACATCAGCACCATCCGCTCGATCGCATCGAGCTCGCGCAGCCAGCGCGCGAGCAGCACGGTGCTGATGTGGAAGGGCAGGTTGCCCACCACCACCAGCCTGCGGTCCTGGGCGAGGGCGGCGAGCGGGGTGCGGGCGGCATCCGCCGCGAGCAGCTGGAGCCGGCCCGGGGCGGCTTCTGCGAGTTCGCCGAGCGCCGCAAGACAGCGTCGGTCGAGTTCGATGGCGATCACCTCCGCACCTGCTGCGAGCAGCGCGCGCGTGAGGCCGCCTGGACCTGCGCCCACCTCCACCACCCGCAGCCCTTCAAAGGGCTTTGCGGCGGCGGCGATGCGGGCGAGCAGGGCGGGGTCGAAGAGGAAGTGCTGGCCGAAGCGCTTGTCGGCGCGCAGCCGGTGGCGCCGCGCCAGTGCGCGGGCTTCGGGAAGCTCGGATGTGCGGTCAGATGCGCACGTCAATGAAGGCGTTCATCCTGAGATCCCGCAGATAGCGGGCGGCGAGGCGCTCGATCTGCTGGCGTTCGAGGCGGATGCGCACGAGCTCCCGCAGCCCCTCCTCGCCGCCGCGGCGGCAGACGCCGAGGATGTGGATGCCCAGCGGGCCGGGGACGGGTGGCGAGACCTCCCCGGGGCGCATGGTGCGCACGAGGTCGGCGAAGGGAGCCGGCAGCTCGTCGATCAACAGCCAGCCGAGACGGCCCGAGGCGGGTGCGGCCAGCTCCCGGGCGAAACGCACGATGTCGGCGCAACCCCGGATCTCGCTCCGGAAGCGCTCCGCCCGGCGCAATGCGGCCTCCCGGCGCGCGGCATCGGCGTCGGCGGCAAGCGGAATCACCAGCTGGGCGAGTTCCACCACCTGCTCCGCCCGGGGATCGTCGGCGGCCACGGTGCGGCGTTCCGCCACCATGAAAATCTGGATCCCCCGCGGCGTGCGTACCGGGTCGGACACCGTGCCCGGTGCCAGCCCCGCCACCACCTGCTGCACACTCGCCACCAGGCCCGAGAGCGGAAGCCAGCCGAGATCGCCGCCCACCTCCGCACTCGCCGCCGCCGACACCTGCTGGGCCAAGGCGCGGAAATCGGCCCCGTTGCGCAGCGCCCGTACCAGTTCGCGGGCCTGTGCCATCACCTCCGCCTCCTCCTCCGGTGCATAGACCGGCAAAAGGATTTCGAACAGCCGCACCTCGCTGGCGTCCTTTCGGCCGAGGGTCTCGACCGCGAGCTCGATCTGCTGGCGTCCCACCACCACCCGCGGGCGGATCTGTTGTTCCACCACCCGGGCCCAGGCCAGCTGGGCCTCGATTTGGCGTTCGAGGGCGGAGCGGGAGATGCCGCGGGCGGCGAGGAAGGCCTCCAGCTCCTCCAGGCTCATGCCGTTGCGGCGTGCCACCTCCCGGGCCGCCTGGGTGATCTCCTGGGGCGCGACCCGCAGCCCGAGGCGCCGCGCCTCCTGCAGCTGGAGGGTCTCGTCGATGAGGTTGCGCAGCACTTGGCCGACCAGCTGGCTGCGCGTCTCGGGGGTATCGGGAAGGCCGCTCGCCACGATGGCGAAGGCGAGACGCTCCTGAAGTTCGCGCAGGGTGATGACGTCCTCGTTGACCACCGCGGCGATGGTGAGGCTGGCCTGGGACCGCACCGGTGGCGAAGCGACGGCCAGGATCAGCGCCCCCAGCACCGCCATCCACCACCGTAGTCCCGGCAATCCCCTCTGCCTGCACCCGGCCATGGCTCGCGCGTCGCCTCCCCGCATCGGAAGCCGAA
>JALSGW010000070.1 GCA_026982585.1 Alphaproteobacteria bacterium
AGCTGCCCGGCATCGCCATCGACGAGGAACGGGTCCTCTCCTCCACCGGTGCCCTCGCCCTCACCCGCGTCCCCGAGCATCTGGTGGTGATCGGGGCCGGCTACATCGGCCTCGAGCTCGGCACCGTCTGGCGCCGGCTCGGGGCGCGGGTGACGGTGGTGGAGTACCTCGACCGCATCGCCCCGGGCCTCGACGGCGAGCTCGCCGCCCAGCTCGAGAAGGCGCTCGCAAAACAGGGATTGCGCTTCCACCTGGGGCGCAAGGTGGTGGCGGTGGAACACCGCGAAGATGGGGTCGAGGTGGTGACGGAAGCGCGGGCGGGGGGAGAGGAGGAGCGGATCGCCGCCGATCGGGTGCTGGTGGCGGTGGGCCGCCGCCCCAACAGCGAGGGCTTCGGGCTCGAGGAGCTCGGGGTGGCGCGCGATGCGGCCGGCCGCATCGAGGTGGACGACGGATTCCGCACCAATCTCCCGGGCCTCTACGCCATCGGCGACGTGGTGCGGGGACCGATGCTCGCGCACAAGGCCGAGGAGGAGGGCGTCGCCCTGGCCGAGCGGATCGCAGGCGGCAAACCCCATGTGAACTACGAGGTGATCCCGGCGGTGATCTTCACCCATCCCGAGGCGGCTTCGGTCGGCCGCACCGAGGAGGAGCTCAAGGAGGCCGGCATCCCCTATCGGGTCGGACGCTTTCCCATGAGCGCCAACGCCCGCGCCCGCACCACCGGCGAGGTGGAAGGTTTCGTCAAACTGCTCGCCGACGCCGCCACCGACCGCCTGCTCGGCGCCCACATCCTCGGACCCGAGGCCGGGGTGCTGATCCAGGAGATCGCCGTGGCGATGGAATTCGGCGCCTCGAGCGAGGATATCGCCCGCACCTGCCACCCCCATCCCACCCTCGAGGAAGCGGTCAAGGAAGCCGCCCTGGCGGCGTTCCAAAAACCGCTCCACGTGTGATATCCTCAAACGCCCGGCACGCGTCCGCCCGGCTCGCTGTGGGCGGCGGGCGCATCCGCAATGCGCGACCACACGCCTCGCCGGCGCCGGCGGAGCTTCCCGGCTGCCTTGGGCAACCCCATTGCCGAGGCTCGAATGGCCCGGCACCCTCCCGGCTCCGGATGCGGCGGCAGCGGGTGCCATGCACAAAGGTGCCCGAACCGGATGCCTGGGCGCCACAATCGCATACCTCCGTACGGGCGGACGCTTGGCCATATTGACCTCATGGAACGGGTCGGTCATGGGGATGATGCGGTTGATGGCCTTGCGGGGCGGATCGGTCGCGGGACGCTAGGGTGAACAACACGGGTGTCGCGGATGGGGTTAGAGCCGGCGAGTGAGGATTGGCGTGCGGCCCTTGATCGGGCCTATGGGCGGAGCCGGCGCCCGGTCTGGGTGTGGCTGTTCGAGGAAGCGAATTTCGCCTGGATCAATCGGGCCGGCCTGCGCTTTTGGAAGGTTCCCGATCTCGCCGCCCTTCGATCCCGCGACTGGAGCCGGGAGATGTCGGCGGCGGTGCGCGCGCGGCTCGCCGACTACGCCCGCAGGCTCGGCGCCGGCGAGCACATCTCCGATCTGTGGACCCTCTACCCCAAGGGTCGGCCCGCTACTGTGGTGCTACGCTGTCGTCCCTGGCGAGAGGAGGGGGTCGGCTTCGGCATGCTGGTGGAAGTGGGCCGCACCATCCGGGTGGGTGCGCCCGACCTGGTGCGCTCGGTGGAGCTGCTGCGGCATCTCGAGACCTATGTGGCGCTGTACGGCGCCGACGGCAGGCCGTTGTATGTCAATCCCGCGCTTTTGCGGGCGCTCGGGCGGACGCCGGTGGAGCTTCCGGAGCTGTTCGCCGACCCCGAGGTGCGAAGCGAGGTGGAGGAGGCCTGCCGCCGCCGCTCCAACCTCCGCCTGCAGGCCCGGCTGCGTCTTTCGGACGGGCTTCGCTGGTGCCAGGTGGTGGGCAACTGGCAGCGCGATCCGGCCAGCGGGGATCCGGTGTTGTTCATGGAGATCAGCGACATCTCCGAGCTCAAGGCGAAGGAGGAGCGGCTTTGCCGCCTCGCCGAGTACGACGACCTCACCGGCACCCTCAACCGGCGGCGTTTCCTCGAGTTGTGCAGCCAGGCGGTGGCGGACAGCCAGCGCTACGGCCACCCGCTCACGGTGGCCATCATCGACCTCGACCATTTCAAGTCGGTGAACGACAGGCATGGCCACGCCACCGGCGATGCGGTGCTGGTCGCCTTCGCCGAGTTCTGCCGCGAGCGCCTGCGCCGCAACGACGGCTTCGGCCGCCTCGGCGGCGAGGAGTTCGCCCTGTTGCTCCGCAACACCCCGCTCGAGGCGGCCTATCGCGTGGCCGAGCGCCTGCGCGGCGAGCTGCCCTCCTATCTGGCGCGGCGCGAGGGCATTCCCGGCCCCGTCACGGTGAGCATCGGCATCGCCGCCTACCAGAGCGGCGAGCCCACCATCGAACCGGCGCTGCGGCGGGCCGACCGGGCCCTGTATGCGGCCAAGGCGGCGGGGCGCAACTGCGTGCGCATCGCCCTGCCCGAGCCCCAACCCTCCTGACCGCCCGCGTCCCACACCGGAGATGGTGGCCGCCCGGTGCCGCACAGGCGCGGGGGCTCCGGCCGCATCCCCGGGGACCGTGCCGCCCGGCGGGCGACAGACCGCCCGCTTTCTGCTAACAGGGACGCATCTCCGGCACGGCGAGGTCGAAACCGCGTTCCCCACCATGATCTGCACGCGCCGCGCCCTACTCGCCCGTTTGGCCGCAAGCGGTGGCGCGGTGTGGTTGGCGGGCTGCGCGAGAGCCATGCGATCCATCGACTCCAAGCTGCCCCCGCTCGTCCTCACACCCCTCAAGATGGCCGGCATCCGGGATCGCCGCGCCGCCTTTCGGCTCTTGTTCAGCGCCCTGGCCCGCGGGGCGGAGGCGGGGGAGGGCGCGGCCGAACGGTATCTGTGGAGGCTTCCGGGCGAAGGGGAGGTTGGGGAGGATCGAGAGGCGGCGACAGCGGATCTTGCCGCTGACCCCCTCGGGCTGCACCTGGTGATCGTCCAGGGATTCGGGGCCCAATGTTTCGAGCCCATGATCCGCGCGCTGGAGGATGCGATCCCGCGCCTCGCCCGCATCGGGGTGCGGGTGAGCTATGCGCCGGTGACGGCGTTCGGCAGCGTGCGCCAGAACGCCGGCCTGATCGCCCGGGGGGTGCGGGAGCTCGCGCTCGCGCCCGGCGAGCGGCTCGTGCTGCTGGGCTATTCCAAGGGTGCCGCGGACGCACTCGAGGCGCTGGTCCGTTTTCCCGATCTGGCCGCACGCACCGCGGCGCTCCTGAGCCTTGCGGGAGCGGTCAACGGCTCGCCCCTGGCGGAGCTGGTGCCGGACTGGATCGAGGAGCTGGTGGCCCTGTTGCCCGGCCTCAGGTGCGATCTGGGCGACCGGCAGGGCCTCGAGGACCTGCGGCCCGCCGCGCGTCTTCGGGCGATGGCCGGTTTCCCGCTGCCGCCGCCGGTGCCGCTTTATGCCCTCGTGGCCTTCGCCCCCTATGAGGAGATCTCCGGTCCGCTGCAGCCCTTCTGGCGGCGACTGGCCCAGATCGATCCGCGCAACGACGGCCAGCTGCTCTGGTACGACCAGATCCCGCCCCACAGCACCCTGCTCGCCTACCTGCGCGGAGATCATCTGGCGGTCGGCATGCCCATCACCGAGCGTCTGCCGGCGCTCGCCTCCGCGTTCGACCGGAACGCCTTTCCCCGCACCCTCGTGATCGAGACCGCGCTGCGCCTGATCGCCATGGAGCTCGCAGCTCGGGATCGAAGGGCCGCCGGACGGTGAAGAAAGGCGCCGTCGATCCCAACCGAGCCCGCCTGGCCCTGGCCCGCAAGGGAGAGGTTCTCGAAGTCCGCTTCTACGGAAGCTGGACGCTGGAGAGCGCCGCCCGTCCGCTGCTGAACGAGCTGGACCGCGCGCTCGAGGAGGCCGGGCTGCTGCGGACGGTGCTGGACGGCAGCGCGGTGGAGCGGTGGGACAGCCGTCTCGTGGTGCTGCTCGCCCGGCTGCACGCGCGGGCGCGCGAGCGGGGGATCGAGCTGGCGTTGCGGCGTTTTCCCCGCGGGGTGGGCAAGCTGCTCGCCCTGGCCGCCCGGGGAGGTGGGGAAACGGACGCCGCCCCGCCCCCGCCGGAGGGTGTCCGTCCGCGTCGCGCTGCACCGCCTGTGCCGGTTATGGCGGTGGCGCTGGTCGGGGAGATGGTGCTCGCGCTCGGCCGGCTGTTGGGCTTGCGGGCCCAGATGGAAGCCCGCGATCTCCTCTACAACCTGCGCCGTTGCAGCAGCGGGGCGCTGCCCATCGTCGGCCTTGTGAGCGTGCTCGTGGGGGTGATCCTCGCCTTCGTCGGGGCCAACCAGCTGAGCCGCTTCGGGGCCGAGCTGTACGTGGCCAATCTGGTCACCATCGGCATGGCGCGGGAGATGGGGGCGCTGATGGCGGCGATTTTGATGGCCGGCCGCATCGGCGCCGCCTTCGCCGCCGAGCTCGCCGCCATGCGCACCAACGAGGAGATCGACGCCATCGAGAGCTTCGGCCTGTCTGCGGTGGATCTCCTGGTGCTGCCCAGGGTGCTCGGACTGGTGCTCACCTTGCCGCTGCTCGCGCTTTATGCCGATGTGCTCGGGATGGTGGGCGGAGGATTGAGCGCCGTGTTGTTGTTCGACATCCATCCCTTGCAGTATTACGAACAGAGCCTGCGTTATCTCGCCCCTTCGGATCTCTTCGCGGGTCTGGTCAAGGCAGCGGTGTTCGGTTGGATCGTGGCGCTTTCGGGCTGTTTCGCCGGCCTTGCGGCCCCGCGGGGGGCGCTCGGCGTGGGCCGGGCGGCCACCCGGGCGGTGGTGTGGGCGCTCGTGGGAATCGTGCTGGCGGACGCTTTGCTCACGGTGCTCTACTATGTCCTCGGCCTCTGAACCATCCATGCATGCGCGCGGCACGGCGTTGGCGGTCGAGGGTCTCACGCTCGCCTACGGCGCCGAGCCGGTTTTGCAGGAGGTGGGCTTCCGGGTGCCCCACGGCTCGGTGTTCGTGGTGATGGGCGAGAGCGGATGCGGCAAGAGCACCCTGTTGCGGGCCCTGATCGGATTGCTGCCGCCGGTTGCGGGGGAGGTGTGGATCGCGGGCCGGCCGCTGTGGCGGAGCGAGCCTGCGGAACGGTCCCGCATCCTGCGCCGGGTGGGGGTGTTGTTCCAGAGTGCTGCGCTGTGGAGCGCTCTGTCGCTCG
>JALSGW010000071.1 GCA_026982585.1 Alphaproteobacteria bacterium
CCCCTGTCCGTTGGGGTTGGAGAGCACGGTGGTGGATCTGAGTGCGGGCGGCGCGCCGCTGCTGCTGCGGCCCGGAGCGGTGCCGCGGGAGGCGGTCGAGGCCGAGCTGGGCGTGGCACTCGCGCGCCCGGGTCGGGAGGACGGTCCGGCCCGCTCGCCGGGTCTCCTGGGTCGCCACTATGCGCCCAGCACGCCCCTGCGCTTGGAGGCCCGTGAGGTGGAGCCCGACGAGGGCCTGCTCGCCTTCGGCCCCGAACCGCTCCCAGGCGCCCGCATCACCCTCAACCTCAGCCCCAAGGGCTCCCTCGAGGAGGCGGCCGCCAATCTCTACGCCATGCTGCGCGCCCTCGACCGCCACGGGCTGCGGCGCATCGCGGTGATGCCGATACCCGCCCTGGGGCTGGGCGAGGCCATCAACGACCGGCTGCGCCGCGCCGCCGCCGAGGCGAGCGGCGAAAGCCCAGCGGGAGGACCGCAATGAGCGACGGGGCGGGACCCTATCTCGAGGATTTCCGGCTCGGCGCGGTCTTGACGCATCCGGTCCCGCGCACCGTGAGCGAAGGAGACGCGGCCCTCTACCTGGCCCTCACCGGCTCGCGCTGGCCGCTGTTCTGTTGTCGCCCCTTCGCCCACACGCTCGGTCTCGCCGCCTGCCCCATCGACGATCTCTTGCTCTTCCACCTGGTGTTCGGGCGCACGGTGCCTGAGGTGTCCGTGAACGCCATCGCCAATCTCGGCTATGCCGAGGGCCGCTGGCGCGCGTTCGTCTACCCGGGGGAGACGGTATGGGCGCGCTCGGAGGTGATCGGCCTGCGCGAGACCTCGAACCGCAAGGCCGGGATCGTCTGGGTGCGCACCTCCGCCCACAAGGACGACGGGGTGCCGGTGCTCGACTATGTGCGCTGGGTGATGGTGCCCAAGCGCGATCCCAGCCGGCCGATCGCCGAGACCCGGGTGCCGGCCTTGGCATCCTCGGTGTCGGCGCGGGATCTGGGCCCGCCTTCGGATCTCGGCCCGGTTGCGATCGACCCCGAGATCACCGGCTCGACCCGCGCCTTCGAGGACTATGCGGTGGGCGAGCGCATCGACCATGTGGACGGCATGACGGTGATGGAGAGCGAACACCGGCTCGCCACCCGGCTCTACCAGAACCCGGCCCGGGTCCATTTCGACGCCCATCGCCAGCGCAAAGGGCCGCACGGGCGCTGCATCGTCTACGGCGGCGTGGTGCTCTCGCTCGCCCGGGCACTCTCCCAGCGCGGCCTCGAGAACGCCCTCTGCCTGCTCGCCATCAACGGCGGCACCCACGCCCATCCCTGTTTTGCCGGCGACACCGTCTATGCCTACAGCGAGGTTTTGGAGAAGGCGGAGCTCGCGGAGCGCCCGGATGTGGGGGCGCTGCGCCTGCGGCTGGTGGCGCTCAAGGACCGGGAGGCGGCCGGATTTCCGCTCCGGGACGCGGAAGGGCGCTATCTCCCGGAGGTGCTGCTGGACTTCGACTACTGGCTGTTGATGCCGCGCCGGTGTGCGCTCGGCGGCTAGCGGGGCGGGGGCTCTCTCCGGATCAAGAACACCGCGGTGGCCATCGCCGCCCCGCCGAAGGTGACGGCAAAGCCGAGGGCCAACAGGGCCAGGGCGACCAAAGGCGAGGAGGAGGCGCGCAAGAGAGCGCCGAGGCCGAAGGCGTCGCCCAAAATCAAGGCCGCCAGCAACATCCAGCCGACGGCGATGCCGAGCAGGGCGTTTTGGAGGAGGAAGCGGATCAGGGGCGGCGGCGATCGCCGTCCCCCATCCCCATCGCCGGGCTCAGGGCGGCCAGGCATCCGAGCCCTCCAGGAGCTCGTAGAGGTGTTGGGCCTGTTCGGGCGGTCCGCGGCGCTCGGCGACCGCCCGCACCCGGCACAGGACCAGATGGCGGGGCAGTACGATGGTGAGGACGTCGCCGGGCCGGACCCGCTGGTGGGGCTTGTCGACCAGGGCGCCGTTGCGCCGGATGCGCTTGGCCGCCACCAAGGCCGCCGCCTGGGTGCGCCGCCGCACCAGCCGGGCGGCGAACAGCCAGCGGTCGAGCCTGAGGCCCGCGGACGGACTCACCCCATGGCGGTGCGCGCTCCGAGTGCGGGACCAGGGATACCCGTGCCCCGCCGCTTCCAGGCCCGGGGGCGTTTGAGCCGGTAACGCACGCCCTGCTCCAGGCGCTCGGCCACGAAGCCCCAGCGCCACAGCACCGTCTCCAGCTCCCGGCGGCTCAAGCCGGCGCGCGCCGCGAGGTCGAGCGGCAGGGCGAACCGCCCCTCCCGGCGCGCCCGGTCGAGGAGGGCGGCGAGCAGCCGTTCGGCGATGTCGACCCGAAGGGCGATCGCGCCCACCGGGACGAAGCCCAGCGCCACCAAGAGGGCGGGATGCTCCGCGATCGCAGCGTCCCGCAGCACGGTGCGGGGGCCCGGCGGCGCGAGGGCGCGTCCGGTCCACCAGGAGAGCAGCCGCGCGCGTATGGCCAGCGCCCGCGCCCGCACCAGGCGACGATGGTAGAGCTGCAGCCGGCCGAAGCGCAGGCCCAGCGCCCGGAGACGGCGGCGCTCCTCCGGCGCGAGTTCGGCAAGCAAGGCCGCCACCTGTTGGCGTTCCACCCCTCCGAGCCCTTCTGCGAGCTGGTAGAGGATGCCGCGTGCGGCGCCGCTCAGCTGCGGGTCCTCGCTCAGCCTTCGGAGCGCTGCGAGCGGGCCGAGCACCGGCTCGAGCTCGCGCTCGAGGCGCCGCTTGAGCCGCTCCTTGAGGCGGGCGGTGTGGGGCGATGGAAGTTCCTGGCCGCCCAAAAGTTCGAGCTGCGGGGAGAGGGGATCGCTTCCCTTGACGATCAGCGCGATCGGAACCCCCTGCCACAGCAGCCGGCGTCCCTCCACCACAAGCTGCTCGTCCGGACCGTCCAGGATCGCCCTCACCCGTCTCTGCAGCTCCTCCCGCAACAGCGCCCGGGCGGTGCGCATCAACAGCCGGCGCTCGAGATCCCCCTCGGCCGGTTCGGGCCGAAAGCGCAGCCCCTCCAGCCGACCGACCCGATGGCCGTCCACCCGCAGGGTGCCGTCGCACTCCACCTCGCCCGCCACCGTGCCGGCCTCCCGCCAGCGGCGCAGCAGCGCGGTGGTGCGCAGGTCCACGAAACGCTGGGTGAGGCGGTGGTGGAGCGCATCCGAGAGGCGGTCCTCCACCGCCCGCGCCCGCTCCTGGAACTCGGCGGCGTCCTCCATCCACTCGCTGCGGTGGGAGAGGTAGGTCCAGGTGCGGATGAAGGCGATGCGGGTGGACAGCGCGTCGATGTCGCCGTCGGTGCGGTCGAGCTGGGCGATGCGGCGCGCCACCCAGTCCCGGGCGAGGCGGCCGCGGGGGCCGGTGAGCTGCGCGAACACGGTGGCGAGCAGATGGAGATGTGCGTCGGTGAGGGTCTTGCGGTAGTCCGGGATCTGGCAGACTTCCCACAACAGCCGCACCCGCTCGGGACGGTCGGCCCGCTCGCGGATCTCCGGCCGCCGCGCGAGCAAAACCAGCGAGCGGTCATCGAGCGCATCGCGCACCTTGAAGAGCCCCTCGGCGGGCGGCGGCGCATCCAGGCTCTGGATGAGCGCCTCCAGGCTCGAGAAGTCCAGCGCCGCATTGCGCCAGCGCAGCTGCCGGAGCGGCTCGAAGCGATGGGCCTCCACCGCCTCGACCAGATGGAGGTCGAGATCGGTGAGACCGTTGGTGACCCCGAAGGTGCCGTCGGCCATGTGGCGGCCCGCGCGCCCGGCGATCTGCGCGAGCTCGGGGGCGGTGAGCGGCCGCACCGTGCGACCGTCGAACTTGCGCAGGCTCGCGAAGGCGACATGGGCGAGATCCATGTTCAGGCCCATGCCGATCGCATCGGTGGCCACCAGATAGTCCACATCCCCGGCCTGATACATCGCCACCTGGGCGTTGCGGGTGCGCGGGCTGAGCGCCCCCAGAACCACCGCGGCACCGCCCTTCTTGCGACGCAGCACCTCGGCGATGGCGTAGACGTCGTTGGCGGTAAACGCGACCACCGCCGAACGGCGCGGCAGCCGGTCGAGCCGGGCGGCACCGGCGTAGCGCAGGGTGGAAAAGCGCGGCCGGCTGATCACCTCCGCGCGCGGCAACAGGCGCTTGAGCAGCGGCCGGATGGTGTCCGCACCGAGAAAGATGGTCTCGACCCGGCCCCGGGCGTGCAACAGCCGGTCGGTGAAGATGTGACCGCGCTCGAGATCGGCGCACAGTTGGATTTCGTCGACGGCCACGAAGGTGAAGCGCCGGTGAAGCGGCATGGCCTCCACCGTGGCCACCACATAGGGGGCATCGGCCCGCCCCACCCGCTCCTCGCCGGTGACCAGCGCCACCCGCTCCTCGCCCTTGATGGCGCGGATGCGATCAAAGATCTCGCGGGCGAGCAGCCGCAGCGGGAACCCCATGCACCCGGAATCGTAGGCGAGCATGCGCTCGACGGCGAAATGGGTCTTGCCGGTGTTGGTGGGTCCCAACACCGCCAGGATGCGACCGTGCGTGCCCGGGTCCCGCCACATGGCGCAACCATTGTCCGCCCGAAGACGGTTGGCAAGCCCCCTAGCGCGATGCCGCTCGATGGGTCTCCGGCGGCTCGGTGCGGTCGGCGAGAAGGCGCAGCAGTGCGGCTGCGAGATGACGTCCGGTCTCCACCACCTCCGGCACCACCTGGGTCGCCCCGAGCCTGAGAAAGCCCTCGAGCTCTTCCTCGTCCGGCACCCGCACCAGCACCGGCAGCTCGGGAAACAGGTAGCGCACGAGCGCGGTCAGCTGGCGCGCCCGGCGCGGGTCCTCCAGCGCCACCACCACCACAGCCGCGTTCTCGAGCCGCACCGCCTCCAGCACGTCCGGCTGACAGACGTCGCCGACGAAGAAGGGATAGCCCCGCCGCCTCGCGCGCGCCACCCGGTCGACGTCGCCGTCGAGCCCCACCCAGGGCACGCCGCAGCCGGAAAGCGCCTGCGCCACCTGCAGCGCCACCCGGTCCCCGCCCGCCAGGATCACGTGACCGGAAAGGTCCCGATCTCCCGAAACCGCCTGTCCGACCGACGGCACCGGGGCGGCGGCCGCCGGTTCCGCGTCCACCCAGCGCATGGCGATGGGCGTGAGCATCATGGTCACCACCACCGCAGGCCCGAGCAGATCCGTCACCTCTTGGGGCAGCACCCCGGATGCGGAGGCCGCG
>JALSGW010000072.1 GCA_026982585.1 Alphaproteobacteria bacterium
TTGAGGTGACTTCAATGAGCGTTTCCGTCCGCATCGACGAAACCCTGGTGGAAGAGGCCCGCGCCGCCGCCAAAGCCGAATTCCGCACGGTGCAGGGCCAGATCGAGTTCTGGGCCAAGGTGGGCCGTGCCGCCCTGGACAACCCGGACCTGCCGGCCAGTTTCATCGCCGAGAGCCTGATGGCGATGAACGAGCCACGTGAACAGGCCGAACCCTTCGTGCCGCGCACCCGAAAGCCCGAATGACCTGGGAGGTGCGGCAAACGCGCCGCTTTGCCCGGGCCTACAAGAAACTGCATGACAACATCGCCGCGGATGTGGATGCGGCGGTTTCCGCGATTGCCGAGGATCCCGACATCGGCGAGAAGAAAAAGGGCGATCTCGCCCGGCTCTGGGTCTACAAATTCCGCAGCCAGGGCCAGCTCTATTTGCTGGGCTACACCCGGGAAGACGAATTGCGTCTGATCTGGCTCGAGGCCATGGGGCCTCACGAAAACTTCTACCGTGACCTCAAGCGTTAACTCCGCTCATCATCTTCCAGCCTCTCCTGTCATCGCTTTGCTTCGCCGGGGATCGGAGTCGAACACCAGTCCCAGCTCGTCAGCGCGCTGGTTGTCCGCGGCGATCTCGCGATCCACGTCCTCGGCGTCGTAGCCGAAGGCGGAAATCGCCTCGGAGCGGCTCATGAGCCCGGCGCGGATGGCGGTGAGCAGTGCCTTGAACTCCTTCTCGGGGTCGACCCACTGCCAGCCCTGCGGGATCCATTTGCAGGCGAGATACTCCCGCTGCCGACGGGTGAAGTCGGGCAACGGCAGCGCCCTGGAAAGTGCCGCCTGTTCCATCCAGGCCCGCCAGACCGGGCGGCAGAACTGGTGCACGATCACGCCATGCTGGATCGCCTCGCAGCGGCGCCGGAACTCCAGCAGCCCCGCGCGGATGCTGGAGTAGTTGACACCAGTGAGATCCCCGGTCAGCTGCTCGTAGGTGACGCCGATGGCGGCGGCCACCGCACGGAACTGGGTGCGCAGGAACTCCGAGTAGGAACCGCCCACGTCGGCCGGATCGGAGAACTTGACGTCTTCGCCTGGCTCCAGGATCTGCAGAGTCCCGGGTTCGAGTCCGGCCAGCGCTACGCCGGATGCGTCCGCCTCGCCTTCTCCCATGAGGTTGTCCTCCGGGCTCTGGCGAGTGATGAAACCGGCGAACATGGCGGCGGTCTTCTTGCGCACCAGTTCGGCGTCGTCGTACTGGTCGAGTTCGTTGAGCTTGACCAGCGCCCTCGAGAGCCAGGGCTCGCCCCGGATCTGTCCCGGCCGCAGGGGTCGGAACAGATGGATGATCTCGGCGGCCGGCACCCGCACGGTTTCCATGTCGGCGCTGCCGGCGGGGCTCAGCGCGCCGTCCTCCGGGTGGGCGCGATAGAGGTGGTAGGCGACGCGCCGGCCCAGCCGGTCGAACTCGATGCCGGCGCGGATCCGGTTGCCGTTGGGGGCCTCCGTGTTCAGCGTCAGCGGCAGATGCTCGGGTTCCAGCAGTTGCAGCTGGAGCGGCACCGACAGGCCGTCCTCGGGACGGCGCGGGCGCAGCCGCACGAGGCATTCGCCGCCTTCCAGCATGGCCCGGCAGGCGAGCGCCTGCAGGCCGTAGAAGTCGGTGAGCCCCGCGCTGTCCGCCTCCTCAACCCAGGTCCACCACAAGGACTGGATCGCCTTGCGCAGCTCGGCATCATCGACGAGGCTCTGCGGCTTGATGCCGGTGCCGACGGCGTTGGCCACGAAGGCCTCGACGGCGGCCGAGGCCCAGGCGTTGCGGCGCACCAGGTCGCGGGACTTGGCGCGCAGCTCGCTGTGGGTGGCGAGCATGGCGGCCACCGCGCCGGGATTGCCGGGCGTCCAGACGACACTGCGTCGCCCGCGGCCCGCCGCCTCGTGCACGGGCGGGCTCTTGAGCCGGCTGCGGATGCGCTGGAACCAGCCCATTTCAGAAACCCTTGTCCGTGGTGACGCGGATCTGGCGTACCGGGGTCCGTCCCTGATCGCGGGCCAGGCTCGCGTCGATCTCGCGCAGCGCCGCGCGCAGCTCCTCCACCGAGCGGTACTCCACCGTCTTGTCGCCGAAGGTCACGCGCCGCTCGCCCCGGGCCAGGGCGCGCTCCAGGGCCTCGCGATCGGCCTGGGTCCAGGCCATCTCAGGCCCCCGCCAGCACGGCCAGTTCCAGCACCAGGTCGGTCTGATCGGTCTGGCCGTTTCGGTAGACGATCCGCGCGAAGCGGCCGATGGGACGTCCCTGGACGGTGAAGTAGTCGCTGCCCTGGGGTGGCCGATACCAGGCCACATTCTGATTCCGAAAGATGCCCGCGGCCGGCAGCCAGCGCGTGCCGTCCACGGAGGTCTGGATCTCCATCGCCTCGAGTCGCGAGGCGACACCGCTCTTTCGCGCGATCAGCAGCGTATAGGCCTGGGACTCACCCAGATCCACCGTCGGCGTGGTGAAGGTGGCGCGAGGAATCATTGCGCCCGCGCTCCACGTCGCCGCCTGAGCGGGCGCGATCAGCAAGCGGCCGTTCGCATCGCAGGCGAGCGAGCGCCGCTCGTCCGTGCCGGTGTCCGGGTTGTGGTAGATGCCTTCGATGACACTCATGCTCAACTCATCCAGGAACTCTTGATGACGGTTCGGCCGCGCTGCCGGCGGCTCTTTTTCAATTCAGGATCGGGAGATGGTTCCGGCGTCAGCTGGCGTTCCAGCTCGCGCCAGTGGCGTTCCTCGAAACGGTCGAGACCAGCGGCGGATGCCGCGGCGCGGGCGTAGACGTAGCAGTCGAGCGCCTCGTTGCGCTCGCGGATCTTCTGCCACTCGCGCACCGGGTAGCCGTTGCGGTTGCGCCGGGTGATCAGCTGTTCGGCGCAGAGCTGCTTGACGAACTCGGCGTCCACCTTGGGCAGATGGACGTATCCCTCCGGATAGCGGATCTCGCCGTCGTCGAGCACCTCCACGATCTTGCGCAGGTTGTTGTAGAACTCGAGCTTGGCGATACCGCCCGCGACCGCGAACACCTTGACGCCCCGGCGCAGCTTGCGGCCGCCCAGAGTGACGTCCACCGCCGTCGGGGTGCCGACCAGCGCCGCGCCGCGGGCCACGCCCTTGACCGCCATGAGGCGGGCGTCCTTCATGCGGCGCACGAAGGCGTAGGTCTCCTGGGTGGCGAAGCCGGTGTCGATGGCGAACCGGGTCAGCGGCAGGCGGGCGCCGCTCTCGTGGGTCCAGGTCTCGGCGAGCATCTCGGCCAGTCGCTTCCAGACCGCGTCGCGGGCGGTGTCACCCATGAGCACCCGGTGCTCGACGAGCCAGGACTCCTTGCCGCGGCCGAAGGCCCAGACCGAGGCCTCGATGCGATCCTTCTGCACGTCGGCGCCGCCCACCAGCAGCAGGCCGCCGGCGGGAACGGTGCCCAGCGGATAGGCCTCGCGCCGCTCCAGCAGGCGCTCCCAGTCGGGTGCCTCGCCTTCCTCCACCCAGACCTCGCCCAGCTCGGTGTTCTTGAACGCCTTGAACCGGGTGGCCGAGCCCTGCGCGGCCTCCCAGGCCGCGGCGATGTCGGCCCAGGAGCGCCAGCCCAGGGGGCTGTAGAGCGAGGACAGGTGAAAGCCCACGGTCTTGCCCGCGTTCGCCGCTCCCGGCCGTCCATGGCCTCCGCGGCACTCGGGCTCCTGCCCAGCGTCAGGCTTGGTTGCCCGCCACTCGCCGTGCTCGAGCATCCAGGTCTTGTGCGACTCGGCGATGGCCTCCTCGCAGGCCTCGCAGACGTAGCGAACCGTCTGCGGTTCGCCCCATCGCCAGCGCAGCTGCTCGAAGCGCAGCCATTGACTGTGGCCGCAGTGTGGACAGGGCACGAAGTACCGGCGCTGGTCGGAGGCCTCGAACTCCCGCTCGATGGGGCTCGCCCCCGCCACGGTGGGGGTGGAGACGATGAAGATCTTGCGCCGGGCGAAGGTACGCGTGCGCGCCTCTGCCAGGCGGATGGCGTCGCCTTCGCCCTCGACGTCGGCGGGATAGCCGTCCACCTCGTCGAGAAAGAGATAGCGTACCGGCATCGAGCGCAGCCCCACCGCGCTGTTGGCACCGGTCATCACCAGCACACCGCCGCGGAACTCCTTGGCCAGCACCGTGTTGCCGGCGTCACGGGATCGGGACGGCGCGATGCGTTCGGAGAGCGCCGGCGACTCCTCGATCAGCGGATCGATGCGCTGCTTGGAGTTCCGCTTGGCCATCTCCACGGTGGGCGAGACGGCCATCATCGGCCCCGGGGCCAGATGGATGCAGTAGCCGATCCAGTTGTTGCCGCACTCGGTACCGCCCACCTGCGCGCCCTTCATGAACACCACCCGCTCGGCAGGCGAGGACGGCGAGAGACAGTCCATGATCTCCTTGAGATACGGCGTGCGCCGGGTGGACCAGCGGCCCGGCTCGGAGGCCGACTTGCTGGAGAGCATCCGGTAACGGTCGGCCCACTCGGAGACGGTGAGCAGCGGGTCGGGCGTCAATCCCTCGCGCCAGGCGCGTTCGATGGCCTCAGCGCCTTCATAGTCGAACACGGCGCATGTCAGTCCACCCTGGGGGCGGGATCCCTGAGTTCCTCGAGATGCCGGCGCACCTCGCGCTCGAGCATCACATGCAGGGTATGGGCGTCCACGCCCAGCTCCGCCGCCATCTGGCTCGAGACCCGGGCGGGCCAGTTGAGCCAGGCGTCGCGCTCGGCCCGCGCCAGCTTGAACACATGGGCGAGCGCCTTTGCCCGGTCCACCAGTTCTCCCTTGAGGCGGGCGAGCCGGACCTTGGCGGTCTGGGCCTTGAGCATCTCGTTGGCGGTGCGCGCCTGCAGGAGTGTCGTGCCGCCCGAGGGCAGCGCCGACTCGCCCGTGGCCTCGCGAACGGTGTTGACGGCATCCACCGGCACCGCTTTCCGCCGGCCCTGCTTGCGCTGCTGGGCGCTATCGGTATTGGCCGCCCACTCGGCGTCCGCCTTTTGCGGATCGATGGTCCCGTCCGGCTCTGGGGTGATGCGCCCGGTCTTGATCGCCTTGCGCACGGCGGCGTCGGAGACGCCGCGGTGGCGGGCATAGGCGCGGATCGAGATACCCATCGTGCATCCTGTTGATCAAGAAGGAAAATTGTTCGGAATAGGACTTGATAAGCGGGCCGAATGAAGCGTTCATGTCCACACGGTC
>JALSGW010000073.1 GCA_026982585.1 Alphaproteobacteria bacterium
CAGCACCGCCGTGGTGAGCAAAAGGGCGCCTGCGAAGCCCACCGCCGAGGCCTCGGTGGGGGTGAAGGCGCCGGCATAGAGCCCGCCCACCACCACCAGCGCCAGCACCCCGGTGGGCAGGGCCCGCAGGGTGGCGCGAAACCGCTCGCCCCAAGCGGCCTTGGGGCTCGGACGGTAGGCGCCCCCGAGCGCGGCGTAGAGCATGGCGAACAGGATGAACAGGCCGGCCAGCATGATGCCGGGGCCGATTCCGGCGAGGAACAGGTCGACGATGCTCTCCTCGGTCACCACCCCATAGAGGATCATCGGGATCGAGGGCGGGATGAGGATTCCGAGGGTGCCGCCCGCGGCCAACAGGCCGAGCACGAAGCGGCGTTCGTAGCCGCGTTGGATCATCTCCGGGATCGCCACCGTGCCGATGGTGGCGGCGGTGGCCACGGAACTTCCCGAGATGGCGGAGAACAGCGCGCAGGAGACGATGGTGGCGACCGCAAGCCCGCCGGGCCAATGCCCGACCCAGGCCTGCACCGCCGCGAACAGGTCGCGCCCCACCCCGCCCTTGAGCAGGATGTTGCTCATGAGCAGGAACAGCGGCACCGCGAGCAGCACGAAGTTGTCCACGGTGGAGAGCAGCGCCTGCGGCACCATGAGGGGCGAAAAGCCGCCGAGCAGGAGAAGTCCCAGCCCCAGGCCGCCGAGGGCGAAGGCCACCGGCACGCCGAGGCCGAGCAGGGCGAGCAGGGCGACGAGGATGAGCGCGGCCGTCACCTATTCCGCCTCATGGCTGAAGCCGATCCGGGTCTCATCGCCGCGCAGGACGCGCACCCACTCCACCACGCATTGCAGGAGCAAAAGCGCCAGGCCCACGGGCACCGCCGCCTGGAGCAGCCACAAGGGCAGGTCGAGCATGGTGGCGGTCCTGCGCCCCAGAGCGATGGTGTCGGCGAGAATCCGAAGCGAGTAGTAGAGGCCGATGGCCGAAAAGGCGGCGATCACCAGGAGGTTGAACGCCTCGACCAGCCGGCGCCCGAAGGGCGGCAGATGGGCGAACACCAGTCCCACCGCGATCAGCCGGCGGGTCTTGAGGAGATAGGCGGCGGCGAGCCAGGTGGCCCAGACCTGGGTGAGGCGGGAGAGTTCCTCGGCCCAGATGGTGGGTGCGTTGAAGAAATACCGCATCACCACCTCCCAGGCGAGCATGCCGCCGATGGCGAAAAACGCCCAGCCCGCGGCTTCGGCGAGGAGATCGATGAGACGCGCGAAGGTCCGCATGACATGAGGGGGCGGCCCCGCGACCGCCCCCGCTCCCGCGCCTTTGTGGATCTACTGGGCGAGGCTCGCGCGCAGCTTGCGGGCCTCCGCGACCAGCCGCTCGCCGAGCGCGCCGCCCTGTTCCGCGAACCAGGCGAACATGGGCTCGCTCGCCTGCCGCCAGGCCGCCATTTCCTCGGCGGTGGGCTCGTAGACGATCATGCCCTGGGCCTTGGCGTAGGCCTCGGCCTCCTGTTCGATCTCCACGATGCGCTCGCGGATCGCCTGCTCCGCCTTGGCCGCAGCCTCGCTGAGGATACGGCGGTCCTCCTCGGACAGGCTCTGCCAGAGGGATTCGTTGATGAGCACCACGAACTCGATATCGGCGATGGGCACCTTGGTGACCGCATCCATCACCTGATCGAGCTTGCGCGAGGGGATGGTGGTCATGCCGGTCATGCCCACGTCCACCACGCCCCGCTGATAGGCGAGGAACTGCTCGGAGCCGGAGGTGAGCACCGGCTTGCCGCCCACCGTCTCGACCCATTTGCCGAGGGTCTTGCCGAACACCCGAACCTTCTTGCCGCGGATGTCCTCGGGACCCCGCACGGGCTCCTGTTTGGCGAGCAGGATGGTGCTGCCATAGGGCTGCCACCAGAGCACCCGGGCGCCGGTCTTGAGGATCTCCTCCTCGATGGGCGCGCGGATGGGCGATCCGGGGGCGATGGCCGCCTGCACCAGCTCGGGACTGTCGAGCAGGAAGGGGACGTAGAACACGTCCACCGCCGGAATGGTGCCGGCGAAACGGGTCAGCGACGCCACCCCCATCTCGATGGCGCCGGAGCCGACCGCCTGCGGCACCTCCTTGTCCTTGTAGAGCTGGGCCGAGGGATAGATCTCCACCTGCAGCCGGCCGCCGGAGGCGCGCTCGACCTCCTCCTCGAACAACAGCAGGTTCTGGCCGAGATGGCTCTTGAGCGGCAGCTGCAGGGTGATGCGCAACGTGGTCTGGGCCAAAGCCTGGGCGCCCAAGGCCATCCCGAGGGCCAGGGCGAAGCCGAACGCGATACGACGCATGTCACTCCCTCCCTTGCTTGTGCTCCTCCCATACCGACCGCCGCAGCCCGGCGCAACGTCCGCCACGGCCGAAAGGCGCAGCCGTCGGCTGCAATACCGGGCGCATACCGCCATCTGTCACCAAAACGAGAACCCCTCGCTTGACAGCGTTTCGATCATCGGTTGAGCTCAGATACGGAGCTTCCTCCTGGAGGTGGCGCGCCGCATGGCTCGTCTGTGGCTGGTGATCCTTCTGGCGGGATTACTGCTGCCGCAGCTCGCGCGGGCCGCTTCGGACTGGGAGGAGCTGCTGCGCGCGGGATCGCGCCTGATGGAGGCGGGGCGTCTCGACGAGGCGGAGGCGGTGCTCGGGCGCGCCCTCAAGGCGGTCGGCGGCGGCGAGCTGGCGTTGCGCCGCAAGGCGCTCACCCTGAACGACCTCGGCATCCTGGCGGCGCGGGCCGGTCGTTTGGAGGAGGCGTACGCGCGGCTGGACGAGGCGCGGAAGATCCTCGAGGCGTTGGGAGCCGGGGCCCGGTCCCGGCTGGTCGCGGTGCTGGTCAACCTCGGGGAGGTGCTGCGGCGCCTGGGACGGCTGGAGGAGGCGGAGGCGCGACTGGTGCGGGCCTTGGAGCTCGGCGAGCGGTCCGGCGCCGACCACCCCGGGACCCAGCAGGCGCGGCTTGCCCTTGCGCTGGTGCTGGAGCGGCGCGGCGAGGCGGAGCGGGCCTCCGAGCTCGCCGCCACGGCGGTCCAGGCCCTCACTCGCACCCTCGGCGCCGTCCATCCGCGCACCCTGGACGCACGGCGCACGCTTGCGCGCCTGCTGCGCTCTCAGGGGCGGGAGGAGGAGGCGATCGCCGTGCTGCGCGAGGCCGTTTTAGCCGACGATCTGCCGGCGGAGCCGGCCGTTCCCCTGCTCGCCGATCTCGCCCATCTGTTGCGCCGAAGCGGTGCGCTGGAGGAGGCGGTTGAAGTGTTACGGCGGGCGCGGCGACTGCAAGTCGCCGCCGCCGGGGCCGATCATCCCCGCTCGCGGAGGCTCGCCAACGATCTCGGCGTGCTGCTCAAGGAGCGCGGCGCGCTCGCGGAAGCGCGTCGTCTCCTGGAGGAGGCGGTCGGCGCACCGGACCACCCCGAGCGGCCGCTCTATCTCGCCAATCTCGCCGCGGTGTTGGCGGCTTTGGGCGAGTATGAGGCGGCCGGGGCCCGGCTGGATGCGGCCCTCGAGCTGCTGCAGGCCGATTCGGAGCCGGATCCGCTGCTCCTTGCGCGCGTGCGCAACGACCGGGCGGTGGTTTTGTTCGCCCTGGGCTCATGGCAGGAGGCGCTCGCGGAAAGCGACGCCGCGCTCGCGGCCGCGGAGCGCGCGCTCGGCGCGGCCGACCCGGCCCTGCTCCCCTATCTCGGCACCCGGCGGGCGCTCTTGGAGGCTCTCGATCAGGGAGAGCAGGTGCGGGCGGTGGACCGGCGCATGGCCGCATTGCGGGAGCGGCTTGTGGATCGGGTGGCTCCGGCCGCGGGTCCGTAGGCGCGCCGATACCCGGCTGCGGTCCGGATCCCGCGCGCGCTTGCGGGCGTTTTGCGATCGCGCCATGGTGGAAGCAGCGAGCGTTGCGGCAGCAGGGGTCGCGGAGGCGTCGCATGTGCGGGATTGTGGGCGTGATCGGACGGCGCGAGGCGGCGCCGATCCTGCTCGAGACTTTAAGGCGTCTGGAATATCGGGGATACGACAGCGCCGGGATCGCCACCCTCGTGGACGGCCGCATCGAGCGGCGCCGGGCCGCCGGCAAACTGTCCCGGCTGGCCGAGGAGCTCGCCCGTCATCCCCTTCCCGGCACCACCGGCATCGGCCACACCCGCTGGGCCACCCACGGCGAGGCCACCGAGGCCAACGCCCATCCCCATGTCGCCGGCGGGGTGGCGGTGGTCCACAACGGCATCATCGAGAATTTCCAGGAGCTCAAGGCGGAGCTCGTGGAGGCCGGACACCGCTTCGAGACCGACACCGACACCGAGGTGGTCCCCCAGCTCATCAGCTATTACCTGGCCCGGGGCCACGATGCCGAGCGCGCGGCCCGGCTCGCCCTCGAACGGCTGCAGGGCGCCTTCGCCCTGGTGCTGTTGTTCGCCGGGCGGGAGGATCTGCTGATCGTCGCCCGCCGCGGCAGTCCGCTCGCCATCGGCTACGGGGAGGAGGAGATCTACGTGGGCTCCGATGCCCTCGCCCTGGCCCCCCTCACCCGTCGCATCCAGTATCTCGAGGAGGGGGACTTCGGTGTCCTCTCGCGCGACGAGGTGCGCCTCTATGACCGCCACGGGCAGCGGGTGGAACGGCCGATCCGCACCACCGCCCTCTCGGGTGCGTGGATCGGCAAGGGCAACCACCGCCATTTCATGGAAAAGGAGATCTTCGAGCAGCCCGCGGTGGTGGGCGACACCCTGCGCACCTTCGCCGATCCCGGCACCCACCGCATCCGGCTTCCGGAGCTGCCGTTCGATCTCGCCCGGGTGCCGCGGCTCGCCGTGGTCGCCTGCGGCACCGCCGCCTACGCCGGCCTTGTCGCCAAATACTGGTTCGAGCGGCTGGCGGCGCTTCCCGTCGACTGGGACATCGCCTCCGAGTTCCGCTACCGGCAGGCACCGCTGGTCGAGGGCCAGGCGGGGGTGCTGATCTCCCAGTCGGGCGAGACGGCGGACACGCTGGCCGCGATGGAGTGGCTCAAGGCGCGCGGGGTTCCCACCCTGGCCATCGTCAACGTGCCCGAGAGCCGGCTCGCCCGGGAGAGCGACGGGGTGCTGCGCACCCTGGCGGGGCCCGAAATCGGGGTGGCCAGCACCAAGGCCTTCACGACCCAGCTCGCCACCCTGGCCTGCCTGG
>JALSGW010000074.1 GCA_026982585.1 Alphaproteobacteria bacterium
CGTGGGTGTGGGCGGTTCGGTGGGGCCGGTCGATCTGTCGCTCACCTTCGCCTATGCGGACACCCAGGCCGGTCCCGAGCCGCGCAACCTGGTCTTCAGCGCCACCTACGGCCTCTTCCCGGGCATGGCGCTGCAGGGCGACATCGCGATCTGGGACCGGGATGTGGGCGCCAACGACTCCGGCGTCAGCGGCGTGCTGCGCCTCCACATCGCCGGCTGAGGCCGGAAGGAACATGTGAGAGCCAGGGCGGCGGGCTTCGGCCCGCCGCTTCTGTCTCGTCCGCGCGATACCCCGGGGCGGTCCGAACTCGTCCATCGCCCTTGCCGTCGGCGGCCTGATCGCGATATGAACATGGAGACGCAGAAGGGCTCGGCGATGCGGTGGTGGTTGCGCACGCTCGCGTTCTTGGGACCGTTGATGGCGGGGGCCGCGCAGGCCGCGAGCGGGGAACTGGTGGCCGGCACCTTCCCCCTGTCGCTGCAGCGCGCCCCGATCGCGGAAGCGGTTTCCGGGGGCGAGGGCGGCGGGCTGCCCTTTGTGGTGGATTTCACCCCCCGCGCGAGCGCGGTGCTCTTTCTCGCTCGCACCATCGGCGCCGGTTCCGATCCCTCGAGACCCTACGGCGGTGAAGCCAGGGCGGAGGTGGCGCGGCCGCCTGCCAACGGTTTCGTGGTGGGCGGCGCCCTGCGCCTGTCCGGCATCGACGTCGGGGGAAGCTATGCGCGCACCCGTCTGTTCGCCGCCGACACCGAACTGGTGAGCGCCGGCTTCCGGTACGGCCGCTTTTCCGCCGCCTTCGGCTACGCCTTCCGGCAGGCGTTGGTGCCGGAGGTGGGCGAGCTGTGGCTGGTGCGCACCGATCTCTCGGCGCTGCCCTGGCTGTCGGTGGAAAGCGATCTCTGGCTGGGCCGGGACGAGGGGCGCGAGCCGGTGGCGGTGGGACGCATCGGCGTGCGGCTGCGCTTCTAGCCGCCCGATCCGGATGCCGGCACCGTCCGCACACCGGGCGGCGCGATCTCCCGCAGCACCCGGGCGAACAGAAGGAGCGCATCCGCTCGCGGATCGCTCTCCCGAAAGGCCAGCGCGATGGTGCGGCCGGCCTCGGGGTCGTCGAAGGGGGTGGTGGCGAGCAGGTCCGACAACTCCCCCGGCGGGCGGGCGGCGAGCGCAGGGATGATGGAATAACCCGCTCCCGCCGCCACCATGTGGCGCAGGGTCTCAAGCCCGGTGGCATGGCGCCGCGCAACGGCAGCGCTCATGCCGCACAGCCGCAGCGCCTGCTCCCGCAGACAATGCCCCTCCTCCAAAAGCAACAGCCGCTCGCCGGCGAGATCCGCAAGCTTGAGCGGACGCTTTCGGGCAAGCGGCTCGTCGGGTCGGTGGAGGAACAACAGCGGCTCGACGAACAAGGTCTCGAGCCGCACCGCCGGATGATGCACCGGGCTCGCCACCAGCACCGCATCCAGCTCCCAGGAGATCAGACGGGTGATCAGCTCGCCGGTGCGCCCCTCGCTCAAGGCCAGCTCCATGCGGGGAAAACGCGCACACAGCGGCCGCAGCAGATGCGGAAAGAGATAAGGCCCGAGGGTCTCGATGGCGCCGAGGGCGAAGGGGCCGGCGAGGGGCTCGCCGAGGCTTCGGGCGAGCTCCAAAAGATGCGCCGCCTCCCGCACCACCCGCCGCGCCTGGGCGAGAATGCGCTCGCCGTGGCGGGTCGGAGCCACACCCTGGCGGGTGCGTTCGAACAACCGCACCCGCAAGAGCTCCTCGAGCTTGCGGATCTGCGCGGAAAGCGCCGGTTGCGACACGTGACACGCCTCGGCCGCCCGCCCGAAGTGGCGGTGTTCGGCGAGCGCGATCAGATATTCGAGATCCCTTAGCGATAAGCCGGACAGGGCCACGGCACTCGATCCCATAACCCGACCTTATCGATATGATCCAAACCCTGTATTTCACAAGCCCTCTCCCGACGCGCAGGCTCGCTGTCGGGCATGAGCCCGGCTGATGGTCGGAACAGGGAAGGAGGACGAGGCCCGATGTTCCTGCGCATCGATCGCCTTCAGGTGCAGATGCCGGTTCCCAAGGATCCGGATCCCAACGCCGCCGCCGCGGTGCAGGAGTTGCTCGGCGGCCGGTTCGGGGAGATGTCGACCCTGATGAACTACATGTACCAGTCGTTCAACTTCCGGGGCCGCGACAAGCTGCGTCCCTATTATGCGCTGATCGCCAACATCGCCACCGAGGAGCTCG
Organism: Alphaproteobacteria bacterium; assembly: GCA_026982585.1. GTDB lineage: Bacteria > Pseudomonadota > Alphaproteobacteria > Geminicoccales > Geminicoccaceae > HRBIN39. The sequence goes on from JALSGW010000074.1 coordinate 2,252, forward strand.
GCCATATCGAGCTGGTGGCCGCCTCCATCAACTCCCTGCTGAATGGTGTGGCGAGCGAGGGCGATCCGGCGAGCGGGGTGGCGAGCTTCAAGAAGGCCTTCAAGGACGCCCGCATCTCGCATCACCACATCACCTTCCCCCACGGCACCATGGTCGCCAACTCCCTGGGCCAGCCGTGGCGGGGCGACTATGTATTCAACTCCGGCAACCTCATCCTCGATCTCCTCCACAATTTCTTCCTCGAGAACGGCGCCCGCACCCACAAGCTGCGGGTCTACGAGATGACCGACAATCCGGCGGCGCGCCAGATGCTCGGCTATCTCTTCGTGCGCGGCGGCGTCCACGCACACGCCTATGCGCTGGCGCTCGAGAAGCTGACCGGGGTGGAGATGAAGAAAATGCTGCCCATCCCCAAGATCGAGAACGTCCAGCTGCCGGAATCCCGCCCCTTCGAGGAATCGGGTCTGCATCGCAAGCTCTACCGCTTCAGCCCCGAGGACTACCGCGAGGTGGCGTCGATCTGGAACGGCATGGCCCTGGATGGTTCGGGTCCGCTCGAGGTGGTGGACGGTCCGCCCGAGGGCGGAGAGCTGGTGCAGCTGGACGACATCTCCGACGCCTTCGTGCCGGAGTACCATCCCCAGGAGATCTACGAGATGGCCCAGAAGCTGTACCAGAAGGCCAAGGGCTGAACCCTCCCCATCCCGGATCCCGTGGGGCGCCCGGCCGCGCCGGGCGCCGTTTCTTTCACGGTCCATGCCCTTTGCGGGCGAGCACGGCCAGAAGACCGATGCGGCCGTCCGCCAGGGCGGCGTGCAGATGGCGGATTTTGTCGGCGAAGCGGGGGCCCATCACCACCGGCGCCGAGGCGCGGGAACGGGATTCGGGATCGGCGATGCGCCGGGCGCTCTCGCGCATCGCCGCCTTCCCCTCGGCGCTGCGGTCGTGCACCTCCAGCACCGCGAAGCCGGCCTGCTCGAGTAGGCCGACGAGCGCCTCGGGATGGACGAGAAAGCTCAGCTCGGGCCGCTCCGCCCAGGGCACCGGATAGTCGGGCTCGCCCTCGAGCCGCACCACATCATAGAGGGCAAAGCGCCCGCCGGGGCGGAGCACGCGTGCGGCCTCCCGGTAGAAGCCCCGCTTGTCCTGGACGTTCATGCCCACGTGGATGGTATAGGCGGCATCGAACAGACCGTCCGGGAAGGGCAGGGCGAGGACGTTTGCGGCCGCAGTGCGCACCGAGTCCGCAAGGCCCACGAGGCGGCTGAGCCGCACCGCTGCGCGGAGCAGCTCGAGGGTGAGGTCCACCGCCACCACCCGGGCCCCGTAGACGGCGGCGGCATAGCGGGCGGGCCCGCCGAGCCCGCTTCCGAGATCGAGCAGCAGGGATCCCTGCTGTGGCCGCAACAGGTCCATGAGGAAGGCGGTCGCCCTGCGGCCGCCCACGTGCATGTCCTCGATCCCCTCGAGATCCTCGGGACGCAATCCTTCGAGCGATCGTCCTTGGCGCAGGATCAGAGCCTCGAGCTCTGCGGTGAGGGAGGGGCGTCGGTAGTGGTGGCGGACCTCGGATTCCAGGGACATGCGTGCGAACAGCCGAACGGCGCAACCCCGGCCGCCCTATAGCGTGGGTCATGGCGCCGGGCGTCCCGGCGCCGGCAGCGCGGGGGCGCGGCAAACGGGGTTGTTGCAGCCGCAACACAGATGCTCGGGCGTCACGCCCCCATCGTCTCCGAGGCTTGCGGAGCGGATGAGGAGTGCCGATGAAGAGAGAAGGGGCCCGCAAGACGGATCGCGTCCGAGCGGAGGCAACCCAGAGCGAAAGGGGAAAGAGGGCGATGCGGAAGATGCGGCGTGTGCTCGGATCCACCGCGCTCGGTGGCGTGCTGGCGCTGGCATGGGGTGTGGGGCCCGCCTGGTCCCAGATCGAGGTGTCGGTGGGCGGCTTCGCGCGCTGGGCGGTGGCCTTCGGCGATCTGGGCGACGTGGTGGGGGCGACCAACCGCCGCAGCCTGTACTTCCGCAACGACACCGAGGTGTTCGTCACCTTCCGGGGCAAGGACGACGCCACGGGCACCGAATACGGCGCCAAGATCGAGCTCGAGGCGGATACCAACGCCCTCGCCAATGCGGACGAGACCTGGCTGTGGATCAAGGGCAGCTGGGGTGAGCTGCGCCTCGGCGACGAGGACGGTGCTGCCGATGCCAACAAGGTGGGCGGCTTTTCGGTGGCGGCCGGAACCGGCGGCATCGACGGCATGGCGGAGGTGGCGCCGGTGCCGATTTTCGTCACCAACTCCGGCGACGCCACCAAGATCCGCTACGATTCGCCGAGCTTCGGGGGCCTTCGGGTCTCGGTCAGCTACACGCCCGACAGCGGCCAGGGCGGCAACGCCACCTTCCCCTTCAGCAACGTGCCCGGCAACCTCGAACATTGGATCGAAGGGGCGCTGGTCTTTTCCGGAGGCCTCGGTCCGGTCGACGTCCGGGCCAGTGTGATCGGCTCCATGGCCCGCTTCGAGGTGGATCCCTTGGGCAACGGCAATGATTTCCGGGCGATCGGCGGCGGGCTGCGGGTCGGTTACGGTGCGGTGTCCGCGGCCGCCGGCTATTTCGTGGAGAAGAACGACCAGGGTGGCGATCGCAGGATCTTCAACGCCGGCCTGGCCTATTCCTTCGGCATCGCCGACGTGTCGCTGACCATGGCGCTGGCGGATCCGGACGGACCCTCCAATCCGCGCAGCGTGGTCCTGAGCGGCACCCTCGGCCTGTTTCCCGGCGTGGCGCTGCAGGGGGATGTGGCGGTGTTCGAGCGCGACGTCGGCCTCGGCGGGCTTGATT
>JALSGW010000075.1 GCA_026982585.1 Alphaproteobacteria bacterium
CACGTCCTCATCCCGGGCCAGCAGGTCCTGGCGCACCTCGATCTCGAGGCAGGGCAACCCCCGCCGCTCCGCATGATGGGGCACGGTGAAGTCGCTGGCGTCGTCCATCACATAGGGCTCGTTGTCGGCGACCCGCAGCCCGCCCTCCCGGCGCAGCGCCCGTCCCACCAGCCGGGCCAGCTCCGGCCGGCGGTTGTAGAGCAACCCGACCTCCACCTCCCGACGCCGGCCGAGGAAGACCGGCGTGAAACTGTGCACGCTCACCAGCGCCACCCTGCCGGCGAAACGTTCGAGCCTGCGTTGCAACCGCTCCGCCACCTTCCGGTGGAAGGGCTCGAACACCGCCCACCTGCGGGCTTCCCGGGCCGCGGGAGTGAGCGCCCGATTGCCCGGGATCGGCGTGTCCTCGCTGACCTCGACGATGAAGCTCGGCGCTTCGGGCCGGCGATTGCAGTCGCAGACGAGACGGGAGTAGGGTTGCCAGACGAGCTCGGCGGCGAGCCGGCGGGAGAGCGCCCGGGCGAGGGCGAGGGCGCCGAGATCGTAGGCGATGTGCCGGGCGAGGTGGCGCTCTTCGAGCCCGAGGCGGCCGAGCGCCTCGGGGATGCGGGCGCCGGCGTGCTCGCACACCAGCAGGACCGGAGCCGGCGCCTCGCCGGCCTCGATGCGATAGGGCAGAGGCTCGTGCGGCCGGAGCAGCGGAGACGCCGCCTGGGACGATGCCGGGGTGGAAGGGTCGGATTGTCTCATTTCGTTCAAAACTGCGATCCGGTGCGATTTTGTATCATATGATTGCGCAACCGGTCCGCGGCCAGTAGGCTCGTGCGGGAAGGGAGCGGTTTGGGGGGAGAGGCTGTGCTCCTGCAGGCCACCGGTCTCGGGCGCCGTTTCGGCGGTGTGGTGGCGCTCGAGGATTATCGGCTGGCGCTCGGGGAGGGCGAGCGGTTCGCCCTCATCGGCCCCAACGGGGCCGGCAAGACCACCGCCTTCAACTGTCTGAGCGGGGTCTTGCGTCCCTCCTCCGGGCGCATCCGGTTTCTCGGCCGGGACGTCACCGGCTGGCCCGCCCATCGCATGGCGCGGCTCGGCCTCGCCCGCACCTTTCAGCACGCCCGGCCCTTTGCCGAGCTGTCGGTGCTCGAGAATGTGATGGCGGGGTTGCATGCCCGGGCCGGTGCCGGTCTTGCGGCCACCTTGCTGGGGCTGCCCGCCTTCCGCAGGGCCGAACGCAGGATCCGCGAGGAGGCGTTGGCCATTCTCGAGCTCGTGGGACTCGCCGACGAGGCCGGCCGGCGGGCCGGCGACCTGCCCTATGGCCGTCAGCGGCTGGTGGAAGTCGCCCGCGCCCTCGCCACCGCCCCCCGCCTGTTGCTGCTGGACGAGCCGGCGGCCGGCATGAACCCGGCCGAGACCGACCAGCTCCAGCGCATGCTGGACCGGCTCCATCGGCGCACCGGCGTCACCCTCATGATCGTCGAGCACGACATGCGGCTGGTGATGAACCTGTGCAGCCGCATCCAGGTGTTGGACCGTGGGCGGATCATCGCCGAGGGTCCGCCCGAGGCGGTCCAGAACGATCCGGAAGTGATCCGCGCCTATCTGGGACAGAGGCGGCGCCATGCTGCGGTTGGCTGAGCTGTGGGTGCGGAGAGGAGCGGGCGCGGTGCTGCACGGCGTCTCGTTGGAGGTGCCCCGGGGCGAGCTCACCGCCCTGGTGGGTGCCAACGGCGCCGGCAAGACCAGTCTCTTGCTCACCATCTCCGGCATCCTGCGGCCGCATCGGGGGGAGCTGTGGTGGAACCCGGAGGGAGAGGAACCCGTTCGCCTGGATCGGCTCTCCCCGAAGCGGATCGTGGAGCTCGGCGTGATCCACTGCCCCGAGGGCCGGCAGCTGTTCGCCTCCATGACCGTGTATGACAATCTGCTGCTCGGCGCCCATCAGCGTCGCGACCGGCGCGCGGTGGAACGGGACGTCGCGCGCATGTTCACGCTGTTCCCGATCCTGGGCGAGCGCAGGCGGCAGCGGGCCGGAAGCCTGTCCGGCGGCGAGCAGACCATGCTCGCCATCGCCCGGGCGCTGATGGCCAGGCCGCGGCTGTTGCTCCTGGACGAGCCGTCCCTCGGGCTCGCGCCGCAGATGGCGGATCGCATCTTCGAGACCCTGCTCGAGCTGCGCGCCCAGGGGGTGACGCTGCTGCTGGTGGAGCAGAACGCCCGGGCGGCGCTGGAGATCGCGGATCGGGGCTATGTGCTGGAGGGCGGCCGGGTGGTGCGCTCCGGCCCCGCACAGCAGCTTCGCAGCGATCCCATGGTGCAGCGGGCCTATCTCGGCATCGGCGCATGAGTGCGTATCTGCTCCAGCAGCTCCTCAACGGCCTGATGCTGGGCAGCCTTTATGCGCTGGTGGCGATCGGCTTCTCGCTCATCTACAGCATCCTGAGGCTGATCAATTTCGCCCACGGCGACCTGCTCATGGTCGGCGCCTTCGCCGCTCTCGCTGCCGCGGCCTTGGGCGGGCCCTGGTGGGCGGTGGTGGCGATCGTGGTGGCGAGCGGGGCGCTCGCCGGCATCGCGGTCGAGCGGGTGGCCATCCGGCCGCTGCGCGGCATGCCCCAGGTCACCGGCTTCATCGCCACCCTGGCGGTGTCGGTGGCGATCGAGAACCTCGCCCTCATCCTCTTCACCGGACAGCCGCGCACCTTCCCCGTGCCGGAGCTGTTGCGCGGGCAGCTGGAGCTCGGGCCGGTGCGGGCGACGCGGGTCGATCTGGTGATCATCCTCTCCACCTGGCTGTTGCTGCTGGTGTTGCTCGTGGTGGTGCGCTGGAGCCGTTTCGGCCGCGCCATGCGGGCGCTCGCCGACAATCTGCTCGCGGCCCGGCTGGTCGGCGTCGATGTGGACCGCACCATTCTCTTCGCCTTCGCCCTCGGCAGCGCCTTCGCCGCCTATGCCGGCCTGCTCTGGGGCGCACGGTTCGGCCAGGTGGATCCCCTCATGGGGTTCGCGCCCGGGCTCAAGGCGTTTGTGGCCTGTGTGCTGGGCGGGGTGGGATCGCTCGCGGGAGCGGTGCTCGGCGGCTATCTGCTGGGTCTCGCCGAGGTGTTGTTCGTGGGCCTGCTTCCGCCCGCCTACTCGGGGCTGAGGGATGCGTTCGTGTTCGCCGCCCTCATCCTTTTGCTGTTGTTCCTGCCGAACGGGCTGCTCGGCCGGCCCGAGGAGGAGCGTGCGTGATGCGCGGAGCCGCCGCCCATCTGTTGCTCGCGCTCGCGCTCGCCGCGCTCGTGGCCCTGGTCCAGCGCGCCCTGTCCCCCTATGCGGTGACCCTGCTCTCCCTCGTCTTGATGCAGGTGGCACTGGCGGTGAGCCTGCAGGTGACCAACGGCCTCACCGGCCTGTTCTCCCTGGGCCATCCGGCCTTCATGACGGTGGGCGCCTATGTTTCCGCCATCCTCACCTATCCGGTGCGCCGCAAGGGCTTCATGATGCCGGACCTGCCGCCGGTGCTGGCGGAGAGCGAATGGGCCCTGGTGCCCGCGGTCCTGGTCGCCGCACTGGCCGCCGCCCTGCTCGCCCTGGTGGTCGGTCTCTCGGTGCTGCGCCTCAAGGGTCACTATCTGGCGGTGGCCACCTTGGGCCTGATCATCGTGGTGCGCACCCTGGTCAACAACCTGGACGGTTACACCCGGGGCGGCCTCGGCCTGTCGGGGGTGCCGCGGCTCACCGATCCCTGGACGGTGTACGCCTTCGTGGTGCTGGTCTGGTATCTGTGCTGGCGCATCAAACATTCCTCCTACGGGCGGGCGATGATGGCGATGCGGGAGAACGAGCTCGCCGCTCGCTCGACCGGGGTGGACGTTCTGGCGCTGCAGTTGTTCGCCTTCGTCTTCGGGGCGGCGGTGGCGGGTGCGGCCGGTGCGCTCACCGTCCACCTGGTGTCGGTGGTCACCCCCGGCGCCTACGGCATCCCGCTCGCCTTCACCCTGGTGGTGATGGTGGTGATCGGCGGGCAGGGCAGCCTCACCGGCGCCGCGCTCGCGGCGGTGTTGGTGGCGCTGGCATCGGAGGCCCTGCGGCCGCTCGAGGAGAGCCTGGAGCTTTATGGTCTGAGCCAGGCCCTGGTGGCGGTGGCGTTGCTGCTGATGCTCCGTTTCCGTCCCCAGGGGCTGTTCGGCAGCCGCGAACCCGGTCTGTTGGTCGGCGGATCCAATCTGGGAGGGAGCAGCTCCGCATGTCCGAGTCCTGCGCGCACGACCCCGCGGGCGGTGTCGGCCGGAACCGCCCCATCGACCCCCGACGCACCGCGCTCCTGATCATCGACGTCCAGAACTGGGTGCTCGATCCGCGCCACCATCCGCCCAGACCCTATTTCGACCGCACGGCGCGGCAGCTGGTGTTGCCCAATCTCCAGCGCCTGCTCGGGGCCTGCCGGGGCGCCGGGGTGGAGGTGGTGTACACGGTGATCGAGAACCTCACCCGCGACGGCCGCGACCGCTCCCTGGACTACAAGCTCTCGGGATTCTTCGTCCCCAAGGGGTCATGGGAGGCCCAGGTGGCCGCGGAGATCGCACCTCTCGAGGACGAGATCGTGCTGCCCAAGACCTCCTCTTCGCTCTTCAACTCCACCAACTTCGACTACCTGATGCGCAACATCGGCATCGACACCATCATCGCCACCGGTTTTCTCACCGACCAGTGCGTGGACCACACCGTGCGCGACGGCGCAGACCGCGGCTACTACATGATCTGCGTGCATGACGCCTGCGCCACCGAGAGCCCGGAGCGTCACCGGGCCGCCCTCGAGGCCTTCCGGGGATACTGCCGCCTCATGAGCACCGAGGAGCTGGTGGCGGAGCTGCAAGACCGCGCGCGCGGAGACGGCTGAGCCGGGCTCCCGGGGCCGGCGCGGCGGCGGGCGCTCGGGGCGGGGTGTCCGAGCAGGGAGGCCGCCCTGACCTTGCCCTCACTCGGAGAGCGGCACGGCATCCCTGGGGTCGAAGCCGATCCACACCCATGCACCCTGTCGCAGCACCCCATCCCCACCCTGCGGCCGACGGTGCACCGCCACCACAAGCCGCATGC
>JALSGW010000076.1 GCA_026982585.1 Alphaproteobacteria bacterium
CGGACGGACGCTTGAACGGTTCGGAGGATGGGCCATGGCGACGGCGCGTGTGGTTCGACGGGAGGGCGCGGGATCCGCGCTCGGGCGGCGGCTGTGGGAGCGGGTGCAGGGCCTGTGGCAGCGGCTGATCGAGCGCATGGAGGAGGAGATCCTCTACCGGCGCACCCTGCGCGAGCTCGACCAGCTGAGCGATCGGGAGTTGCAGGATCTCGGACTTGCGCGCAGCGATCTCCCCTTCATCGCCAGGCGGGCGGCGCGCAGGCGCAGCTGAGCGCCGGCTCTGCCGCGGCCGCGATCACTGGAACAGGCGGGCGATGAGCTCGGGCATCAGCGAGCCGTCGCGCGGGATGGCGGCGAGTTCCGCGGGCGGCGGCAGCGGCCGGCCGTCGGCGCCGAACAGCGCCCGTACCGCCGCCACCGCCCGCTCGAGGTCGCGCATGGGCGGCGGCGCCGCACCCTCGGGCCACGGTTGCCCGAGCCAGACCGCCCGTCCCAGTTCCACCTGACGGCGGTGGATGAGGCTCACGTCCCGGGTCAGACGCCGGGGTCCGATCCTCATGCCGATGCGGTAGATGAGCGGCCGCGGCCGCCAGTCGAGCAGGCGCTCGAGGAAGGATCGCCGCCGCACCTCGGGCGGCACCGGCGGCCTGCGCGAGCCCCGGCCGCGGGCGAGATCGAAGATGTACACCGGCTTTCCGGTGGCGCAGGCCTCGGCCAGCATGGACATGGAATCGCAGGTGACCACGATGTGGTCGGCGAGCGCCAGGAGCGCGAAATAGGGGTTGTCCGTATCGCCCGGGCGGAACCGGTAGACGAAGGCGGGAACCCGCAGCTGTTCTTCGAGCGCCGCAACCGCCTTGGGCGGGGTGCGCGCGCTCGAGGTCACCAGCAGCGATCCGCCGAGCCCGTCAGCAAGCCGGTTGGCCCAGTAGCCGAGCAGCGCACCGTTTTCCCGATCGAACCGGTAGGGCCCGGCGTCTCCGCCCATGAGCACCGCCACCCGGGGCGGCGGCAGCCGTTCGAGCCGCGGCCGCCAGCGGGCCGCCGCCTCGGCCAGGCGCTCCGGAGTGACCCGATGCAGCGGGGCCTCGTTGTGGAGGATGTTGGGCTTGCGCGGCAGCCGATACTGCGGTGTGGTGATGATGAGATCGAAGCACTCGTGCCGCGCCCAGGGCCGGCCCACGTGGACCAGCTTGATGCGGCGGCGGTCCCCGACCTGGCACTGGATCCAGCGCACGAGCGGTTCGTTGCGCCGTCCGGCGGAGATGACCAGCTCCGGCCAGGGCGGCGCGAGCGGGCTCGACCGTTCGCGAACGAGGCCCTTGAGGGTGGGCCCGGCGAGGAGGTTGGTGAGGAGCTCGGTTCTGCGGTAGACGAGGCGCTTGATCTCGAAGGGCCAGCCCAGCGCCTCGGCGAGGGCCAGGATCTGGGTGTTGTCGCCCGCCTTGTGGCCCATCATGAGCCAGGTGCGCGGCGGCCTGAAGCCGCGGCCGTCCTGCCCGCCCGGCTCCACATGCGGATCCGGCTGCGGCTCCCCGATCCGGGTCATGCGCTCATGCCGGCCTGTTGCCGGCGCGGCCTGGCACCGCCGACTTCGGAAAACGCCGCTTGACACACAGCCATTGCTCCGGGCGTTCCCGGATCCAGGTTTCGAACCGGCGGTTGATCCGCTCCGCGAGCAGCCGGGCGCGCTCCTCCTCGCCGCCTCCGGACGGCACCGCCTCCGGGGCATGCACGGTGATGCGAAAGCGGAGCCCGCCGAGCCGTTCGATGCGCACCGGGACGAGCGGCACCTCGAGCTTGAGGGCGATGCGCGCCGGCACGATGGCGGTCCGCGCCGGCACGCCGAAGAAGGGCACCCATTCGCCGCGATCGTAACGCTGATCGCACAACAGCCCGACGCTGCGGCCCGCCCGCAATTCCCGCAGCATGAAGCGGCTCGCCTCCGCCACCGTCAGAAACCGCACCGGAAGATGCCGGCGGCGTTCGGCGAAGCGGGCCTCCATGTAGGGATTGCGGAGCGGCGAGTAGACCACGCTGCCTTCGATGCCGGCGCTGTGGAAGGTGAACAGGGTGAGGTACCAGTTGGCCAGATGCCCGCCCACGAACAGCGCTCCGGGCCGGCTGCGGGCCGCCTCCAGCCCGCCCTGGTCGACCACCTCGATGCGATGCCGGAATCCCTCCTCCTGGAAGCGCTCGAGGAAGGCGAACTCGGCCACCACCCGGCCGATGTTGTCCCACATGCCGCGGCTCACCTCCTCGAGCCGCCCCGGATCCGCCTCCGGCAGCACGAAGGAGAGGTTGCGCAGCACATGGCGCTGTTTGCGCAATTTCGGCCCCAGCCAGCGGGCGATGCGCCCGCCCAAGGCGGAGGCTTGCTCCGGCGGCAGGCGGCGGCAGACGGCCCAGAAGAGGCCGAGCAAGGCCGCTTCGCTCCGCCAGATGACGGCCTTCATCCCGGGGACCGCCTGCACCAAACCCGGCGCCAACAGGCTCTGGACCACCGCATCCCTCTGCCTACAGGCGCGGTCCCTCTACTGTCCCGAGCCGGTTTCGGCAAGCCGCAGGCACCCCCCAGCGCCTCTCGTTTCACGTGAAACACGGCCTCCCCACCCCGCCTCGGCGCTGGCCGCGGACCGCGTACCGCCCTATAGTCCCGACCGCGCCACCAGCACGGACTTCGCGCATGAGCGACGAGCGCCTGCACTACGACGACGCCTTTTTGCGGGACCTCTTAAGCCGGGTGCGCAGCATCGCCGTGGTCGGCGCCTCAGCGCAGCCGATGCGGCCCTCCTACTTCGCCATGCGCTACCTCCAGGACAAGGGCTACCGCATGCTCCCGGTCAACCCTCGCCTTGCCGGCGAGACGATCCTGGGAGAGCGGGTGTATGAGAGCCTGAGCGCGCTGCCGCTGGTGCCCGACATGGTCCAGATCTTCCGCCGCAGCGAGGAGGTGCCGCCGGTGGTCGAGGAGGCCATCCGCCTCGGCGTCCAGGTGGTGTGGATGCAGCTCGGCGTGCGCCACGACGAGGCCGCCCGCCGCGCCCAGGAGGCCGGGCTCACGGTGGTGATGGACCGCTGTCCCAAGATCGAATACGGCCGGCTGTTCGGGGAGATCGGACGCCTTGGCATCAACCGCGGCATCATCAGCGCCAAGCGCGGCCAGGCCCTCCAGTTGCGCCGCCGTCATGGGATCACCTTCGAGCGGAGATGAGTGGCGATGAGCGAACCCCGTGATTATGGTTTCGAGACCCTGGCCGTCCACGCCGGCGCCGCGCCGGATCCGGTGACCGGTGCGCGGGCGGTTCCCATCTACCAGACCACCTCCTATGTGTTCGACGACGTCGACCAGGCCGCTTCCCTCTTCAACCTCCAGCAGTTCGGCTACATCTACTCGCGGCTCACCAACCCCACCGTCGCCGTGCTCGAGGAGCGCATGGCGGCCCTCGAGGGGGGTACCGGCGCCTGCGCCACCGCTTCCGGCCACGCCGCCCAGGTGGTGGCCTTCTTCAATCTCCTCCGCCCCGGCGATCATCTGGTCGCCTCGCAGAAGCTCTACGGCGGCTCCATCAACCAGATGACGCACAGCTACCCGCAGTTCGGCTGGCAGGTGACGCTCGTGGATCCGCGCGATCCCGAGAACTTCCGTCGCGCCACCACCGAGCGGACCAAGGCCTATTTCATCGAGAGCGCCTCCAACCCCGACGGCATCGTGGCCGACATCCAGAGGATCGCGGACATCGCCCACGAGTTCGGCATCCCGCTCGTGGTCGACAACACCCTGCCGTCCCCCTATCTGTGCCAGCCCTTCCGCTGGGGGGCCGACATCGTGGTCCATTCGCTCACCAAATATCTGGGCGGCCAGGGCAACTCCATCGGCGGCGTGGTGGTGGAGGCGGGACGCTTCGACTGGTTCCAGAACGACAAGTTCCCGCTCATGACCGAACCCTGCGCCTCCTATCACGGGCTGCGGTTCGCCGAGACCTTCGGCACCTTCGCCTTCACCGTGCGCGCGAAGGTGATGGGCCTGCGCGACCTCGGCCCCTGCCTCTCGCCCATGAACGCCTTCCTCATCCTGCAGGGCATCGAGACCCTGCCGCTGCGCATGGACCGGATCGTCGAGAACGCCGACCGGGTGGCGGAGTTCCTCGATTCCCATCCGCTTGTGCGCTGGGTCTCCTACCCGCGGCTGCCGAAGAACCGCACCCCCGAGCTCGAGAAATACTGCCCGCGCGGGGTGGGCGGCGTGTTCACCTTCGGCGTCAAGGGCGGCTATGAGATGGGCGTGAAGGTGGTCGATCACTGCGAGCTGCTCTCGCATGTGGCCAACATCGGCGATACCCGCAGCCTGATCATCCACCCCGCCTCCACCACCCACCGCCAGCTCACCCCGGAACAGCAGAAGGCGGCGGGCGCCGGTCCGGAGGTGGTGCGGCTTTCGATCGGCATCGAAACCGTGGACGACATCATCGCCGACCTCGACCGGGCGCTCCACCGCGCCGCCAAGGAGACCGGGGTGCTGGTCACCTCTTCCTGACCGTGGTCCAGGCGAGCGTGGCTCCGCGTGCCGACCCCTCGCTGGTGATCGCGCTGGCGGCGCCGGACATCGCCGTGAAGGCGCCCGCAACCCGAAGGCGCTTTCTCGCGCGCCTCAAGCACAACCTCGAAGAGGCGCTCCGGCGCGCCGGCATCCCCTTCGCCCTGCGTGCGGCCGGCATGCGCTTCGTGATCGAGACGCCGGCGGTGGAATCGGCGATCTCGGTGCTGCGGCACGTGTTCGGCCTTGCGGCGGTGGTGCCGGTGGAGGCGGTGGCCGAAGCCGATCTCGAGTCCATCGCCGATGTGGGCGAGCGGTGCTTCCGCGAGCGGGTGGCCGGGCGGAGCTATGCGGTGCGGGCGAAGAAGCTCGGCACCTATCCCTTCTCCACCCAGGAGATCGAACGGCACTTGGGGGCGCGGCTCAGGCCGGCGGCGGCCCGGGTCGATCTCACCGCGCCGGAGGTGACGGTCCACGTCGAGCTGCAGGGCGATCGCGCGCTGTTGTTCACGACCCGTCATCCCGGGCCCGGCGGACTTCCG
>JALSGW010000077.1 GCA_026982585.1 Alphaproteobacteria bacterium
ACCCGAAGGGGCGCACAAACGACGACCCGCTCGACCGCGCTCGATCTGGCTTTATCTCGTGCGGGACGAGATTCTCGCCGCCTGATATCCGATCCTTCCCCGGGCACGCCGCTTTCCGCCGTGGCAGGGGAGGTGCGCGGTTGGGATGGATGCCGCGAGCGGATACGCGTCTCGCGCCCGCGCCTTCCCGGGGATCCCGGCCCTTGTGGGAGCGGGCCCGAGAAGGTGGCGTGGCGAAACGCGGGCGCACGCCATCTAGAGGGTGAGCGGCCCCGTATGCGGGAGCGGAGGCCGCGCGCCCTTCCTTCGCGCAGGGCAAGGCCCCCTGGGGAAGCCATCGTGCCGCTGCTCACGCAGGGGGCCACCGGTTCGCATGCAGGGGCAAGACGCACCGCATGTGATCCCGAGATCACCGTCCGCCACGTCATCCCGCCCCTGCCTCCCGTCGCGGCGCGGGGAAGAGCGCCGGAGGGTCGGTCTCGTGGCCGCTCAGGCCGGGCGCGCGCCCTCGCCCCCGGTGCGGTTGCGGCCGCGGGCGAATTCGGCGAGCTCGGCGGACAGCTCCTCGAGTTCCCGGCCGCCCGCCATCATGTGCAAGAGCTGCTCGCGGCTGATCTCCTCCTTGGCGAAGGTGCCGAGGGTGCGGCCGCGGTTGAGCACGGTGAAGGTGTCGCCCACCGCCCAGGCGTGGTGGACGTTGTGGGTGATGAAGATCACCCCGAGGTTGCGGGCGCGGGCCTGGGCGACGTAACGCAGCACCACCGAGGCCTGCTTGACCCCGAGCGCCGAGGTGGGCTCGTCGAGGATCAACACCTTGGCGCCGAAATAGACCGCCCGGGCGATGGCCACGCACTGGCGCTCGCCGCCCGAAAGGGTGCCCACCGCCTGGCTCGGATCGCGCACGTCGATGCCGATCTTGGCCATTTCCTCGCGGGCGATGCGATTGGCCTTGCGCACATCGAGCCGCTCGAAGAGACCCTTGCCGCGGGTCACCACATGCTCCCGTCCCATGAAGAAATTGCGGGTGATGCTCATGAGCGGGATCATGGCGAGGTCCTGGTAGACGGTGGCGATGCCGCGGTCGAGGGCATCCCTCGGGCTGTTGAAGTGCACCTCCTCGCCCTCGATGAGGATCCGCCCCTCGCTCGGCTTGTGCACGCCCGAGAGGATCTTGATGAGGGTGGATTTGCCGGCGCCGTTGTCGCCGAGCAGACAGTGCACCTCGCCCGCCCAGACCGTCATCGACACCCCGGCCAGGGCGATCACGGTGCCGAAATGCTTGGAGACGTTGTCCACCTGAATGAGCGGCACGCCGTCCGCCATCACCGACCCTCCGTCGCCTTGCGGCGCACGTAGTTGTTGAACAGCACCGCCACCAGCATCATCACCCCGAGGAACACTTTGAACCAGTCGGTGTTCACGCCGGTGTAGAAGATGCCCATCTGCACCGTGCCGAAGATGAGGGCGCCGAAGGTGGCGCCGATGGCGGAGCCGTAGCCGCCGGTGAGCAGGCAGCCGCCGATCACCGCCGCGATGATGGCCTCGAACTCCTTGAGCTGGCCTCGGAGCACGTCCGCCGAGCCCACCGACAGGGTCTGGACGGCGGCGAAAATGGTGGCGGCGACGGCGGTGAACATGAACAGGCCGGTCTTCACCCTTGCCACCGGCACGCCCACGTTGCGCGCCGCCTGGGCATCGCCGCCGCAGGCGAAGATCCAGTTGCCGAGCCGGGTGCGCAACAGCACCCAGGTGGCAAGCGCGGTGAGGGTGAGCCACCAGATGATGGACATGGGAATGCCGGAGGCGAGCGGCACGCCGTCCGCACGCACCGCGATCCAGCCGGCGTCGCCGAGCCACTGCATCAACCCCTGCCCCACCTTGGCCGAGAACAACGGCGCCAGCCAGTCCCCCTCGGCGGCCTCGCGCAGGCCGGGGATCTGGGTGCGGCCGGTGAGCCAGCGGGTGATGCCGATGGTGAGCCCGCGCAGGATGAACAGCCCGCCCAGGGTGACGATGAAGGACGGCAGGCCGGTGCGCATGACGATGGTGCCGTTGATCCAGCCCACCATGAGCGCCACCGCGAAGGCGAGCAGGATGCTCATCCACAACGGCCAGCCCCACTCCACCGCCGGGATGGCGATGACGATGCCGGCGAAGCCGATCATGGAGCCCACCGACAGGTCGAACTCGCCGCCGATCATGAGCAGCGCCGCGGCCACGGCGATGATGCCGAGCTGGGCCGAGACCTCGAGGAAGTTGATGATGCCGAGCGCCGAGAACAGGCCGGTGTCGCCGGCCACCACGGCGAAGAACAACAGCACCAGCACAAAGCCCCCGACCGCCCCGAGCTCGGGGCGCGCCATCAGGCGCCGCAACGGCGAGGTGGGCTTCAACCGCTCGTCGCGCGCCTCCTCCCACGCTGCGCTGGCCATCGCCTGCCCTCCCCTGGCCGGGTCCCGCCGACGCCGCGGGCGCCGACGGGACCTAGAGGCTTCACGCGTCGACCACCATCCGCCGCGTTGCTAGCGGATCCCCTGCTTCGACAGTTCGATCACCTGGGCCGCGTTCTCCGGGGTGACGAAGCCCGGGCCGGTCATCACCACCCCCGCCGGCATGAGGCCGTAGCGGGCGTTGAGGGTGAGGAAGACGATCGGCAGATAGCCCTGCAGATACTGCTGCTGATCGATGGCGAAGGCCATCTTGCCGTCGCTGAGCGCCTGCAGCACCGCCGGCGAGAGGTCGAAGGTGGCGAACTTCACCGAATCCAACAGCCCCATCTCCTCGAGCGCCTGCAGCGCCGGCTCGGCCGCGGTGGGGCCGAGGGTGAGCACGCCCTGGGTGTCCGGCTCGTTGGCGAAATGGGCCTTGATGGCATTGGAGATCTCGACCGGATCCATGCTCACCGCGAGCACCGTGACCTCGCCGCCGAGGCCCTGGGCGAAGCCCTCGCAGCGCAGATCCAGCGCGACGTTGCCGACCTCCTGGTTGACGCACACCGCCTTCGTCACACCCATCGCCGCCATGCGCTTGCCGCCGCCGAGACCGGCCTCGAACTCGGTCTGGCCGACATGCACCCGCACCCCGAGCCGGTCGAACACATCGGAGCCGGAATTCATCGACACCACCGGGATGCCGGCCTTGACCGCGTTCTCGATCGAGGGGCCGAGCGCATCCGCGTCCGGAATCGACACCACCAGACCATCGGGCCGCGAGGCGACGGCGGCGTCGATGAGCTGACTCATGCGCACCATGTCGAAGGTCTCGGGCGCCCGGTACTCGACCGTCACACCATAGGCCGCCATGTCCTTGGCGGCGGCATCGACGCCGTTCTTGACCACCGACCAGAAGGGATCGGCGGCCTGGCCGTGGCTCACCACCACGATGCGAATCCCCTGGGCGGAAGCCGTGCCGCCCACGACAACACCCGCCGCCAACAGGGCAGCCGCGGCAAGACCAAGCGTTGCACGCATCGCCGGTGTCCTCCCTTGAGATGGTTCCCAGATCCTCCACACCCGCGGCGGGGAGGTCGGAAACGCCGTTGCAAAGCCATTGGCTTATGGAATACACATTCCACCGACGGCGACAAGAGCTTTTTCGCCCCGGCCGGGGTGCAGCGAGGAGAAGCCCGGCGATGCCCGAGACGGCCCCCGAAGCGCCGAGGAGCTACGAGGAGTTCCGCCATCGTCTGGCGGAACGGCACGAGCGTTTGAGCCCCAGGCTCAAGGAGGTGGCGGAGTTCGCGCTGGCCCATCCGGAGGAGGTGGCGCTCGAGAAGGTGGCCCAGCTCGCCCGCCGCGCCGGGGTGCCGCCCTCGGCCCTGGTGCGTTTCGCCCAGGCGCTCGGCTTCGAGGGGTTCGGCGATCTGCAGCGGCTGTTCAAGGAGCGGCTGGTCACACGTCTGCCCGCCTATGCCGAGCGCATCCGCCGGCTCGAGCGGTCCGAGGAGGTGCGAAGACCGCTGCCCGAGGCCTTCGCCCGTCAGGTCGGCAGGGCGCTTAAGCGCCTTGAAGAGGAGGGGCTTCGGGAGGCGTTCGAGGAGGCGGTGGCGCGGCTTGCCGGCGCCGAGACGCTGCATCTGGTCGCCCAGCGGCGCAGTTTCGCCGTCGCCGCCTATCTCGCCTATGCCCTCACCCATCTCGGCCTGCGCTGCCATCTGCTGGACGGGGTCGGCGGGCTGTTGCTGCAGCAGGCGGCGGCGATGCGCAGGGGCGATGTGTTGTTCGCGGTCAGCTTCCGCCCCTATGCGGCGGAGACGCTCGAGGTGGCGGCGGAGGCGGTGCGGCTCGAGGTGCCGATCGTGGCGCTCACCGACAGCCCCTTGAGCCCGCTCGCGCGGCTTGCCGGCTCCGCCATGGTGGTGGAGGAGGCGGAGCTGCAGGGGGTGCGGGGGCTTGCGGTGAGCATGGCGCTTGCTTCGGCGCTGGTGCTGGCGTTGGGAAGGCGGCTTGTGGGCGGCGGCCGCAGCCTGGGCGCTGGGGTGGAGGACGGCGCGCGCTCCGGGCAGGGCGGATGATGCATGAGGGCGATGGGCGAGGGCATGCGGCAGGAGCGACGGTTGGATGTGGTGACAGTGGGCCGGGCGCTCGTGGATCTCTACGGCGAGCAGGTGGGCGGCCGGCTCGAGGAAATGGCGAGCTTCGCCAAATACGTCGGGGGCTGTCCGGCCAACATCGCGGTCGGATGCGCGCGGCTGGGGCTGCGGGCGGCCATCATCACCCGGGTCGGCGACGAGGCGATGGGGCGGTTCGTGCGCGAACAGCTGGCCCGCGAGGGGGTGGACGTGCGCGGGGTGATCACCGATCCCGAGCGGCTCACTGCGCTCGTGGTGCTCGGGATTCGCGACAAGCAGCGCTTTCCGCTGATCTTCTATCGTGAGAACTGCGCCGATGCCGCCCTGTGCGAGGAGGACATCGACCCGGAGCTGATCGGTGCGGCGCGCGCGGTGGTGGTGACCGGCACCCATTTCTCCAAGCCCCATCTCGCCGCCGCCTCCCACAAGGCGATGCGGCTCGCGCGGGCGGCCGGGGCGCGGGTGGTGATGGACGTCGACTATCACCACC
>JALSGW010000078.1 GCA_026982585.1 Alphaproteobacteria bacterium
TTGCTTCACAAAGAGTTTTTCTCGCTTCTTTGCCAAGATTTTCGAGTTCGGTCTCGAGATCCTTTTTCAGAGCGTTCGGTAGCCACCGTAGGTCATTCCGCAGGGGCAGCGTCAGTTCCCGTAGGATCCGGGCGGGCATGTTACGAATTCGCTCCAGACGTTTGTGTACGTCTTCGTCAAAGATGCTGATCCGAAATTCTTGGCGATGTCGGACAGTGCCAGTCCGGGTCTCTGATTTCTCGCCGAGGAGCTCCGGTGACAATGGGGCATCCAAAGGGATCGGTCGGGAGTGGGGATCGATGGAGGCGATCTGTCCCTTTTTCAAAAAGCAGCAGACGTGACGGAGAACCGGATCGACCGCGGGCACGAGTGCGGGGGCCGTCGCACGCGGTCCGGACTTGTGACGCGGCTCCCCATCGGCAGTTGCATCCGCTGAAGGCGACGCATTCGGGGCGGCGACGGAGTCTCTCGGCTCTCCGGAAGGATCCGCTGAGGTTCCACGAACCGGGGCCGATCGGGCTGGGCGCGCCGCTTCGACACGCTGCAGATATTCGTCCCAGAGCTTGCGCGCCTCCTCCGTGCCGGAAGCCGGGCGCAGTCTCGGCGCCGCAGCGGTTGCCGAGGTGAGCGGGGCGGTGTGCTCTTCTTCGATCCACGCGAACCACTCGGCGAGACGGTTTGCCGTTTCCAGATCCAGGGGCGAGCAAAGGACCGCATCGGTCGGATCCCACCGCCTCGCCACCAGAAAATTACCCACATTGCCCATAATCAGCCGGCCGCAGTCGTCCGCGCTGTTGCGCGCGACCAGCAGATTGGCTGGAAGGCCTTCCGGCGCATGACGGATGAGCAGCCGAAACATGATCCGCCCCTCGCTCGCCTCCATGATCTCGAGGGCGTCGGCGAGGGTATCCGACCAGGTCGGGCAGCCGGGCCACAGCGCGAGGATGATCCGCCCATGCCGTTCCTCGCCCGGCTCGCCCGCCCAGGCACGAAACCACGCGATGCCGCGATGATCGAGGCCGGACACCATCCCCCAGAGGGACCGGACCGGGCTCAGCGCTTCCTGCAGGGGTGCGGGCGAGCCGCCCTTGCCTTCGAGCATCCCTCGATCGGGGAGGATCTGCGCCAACAGGCGATCGAACAGCTTCCCGCCCCCAGCCGCCATGCGAATCCCTCCGACGCATGAGGAACATTCCATGCATAGTCCGGAGACGCTTCGCTCGTCCAGGCAGCGAGCCCGGAGGCAGTTCGGGGAAAGCTCGCGCCTTCCGCGCAAGCCAGAGGACGGCGTGCAGGTGCGGGGTTCGCAGGCCAAAGGCGCTTCGGAAGACCGTTGCGCCGAAACCGCATCCGGCCCATCTCTTGCGCGATGGATGTGCGGCTCACCATGGGAGAGCGGCGGTGGCCTGTGCGCCCCTCAAGGTCCATGTGATCGGCGGCGGGCTGGCCGGCTCGGAGGCGGCCTGGCAGCTCGCGCTCGCCGGGGTGCCGGTGGTGCTGCACGAAATGCGCCCGGCGCGCACCACCCCCGCCCACCAGACCGGCCGGCTCGCGGAGCTCGTCTGCTCCAACTCCTTCCGCTCCGACGAGACCTACACGAGCGCGGTGGGGCTGTTGCACGAGGAAATGCGGCGGCTCGATTCCCTCATCCTGCAGGCCGCAGACCGCCATCGGCTGCCGGCCGGCGCCGCCTTGGCGGTGGACCGGGAGGGGTTCGCGGCCGAGGTGGAACAACGTCTCGCCGCCCATCCGCTGGTGGAGATCCGGCGCGAGGAGGTGGCGGAGCTGCCGCCGCCGGAATGGGGGCTTGCCGTCGTGGCCACCGGTCCGCTCACCTCAGAAAGCCTGGCGGCCGCGATCCGGTCGGTGGGCGGCGAGCGGGAGCTTGCCTTCTTCGACGCCATCGCGCCCATCGTCTATCGGGACAGCATCGACTTCAGCAAGGCCTGGTTCCAGTCCCGCTGGGACAAGGGAGAGGGGGCCGACTACATCAACTGTCCCCTCGACCGCGACCAGTACGAGGCCTTCATCGACGCCCTATTGAGTGCCGAAACCAGCGAGTTCCGCCCGTGGGAGCGGGATACCCCCTATTTCGAGGGGTGCCTGCCGATCGAGGTGATGGCGGCGCGGGGCCGCGACACGCTCCGCTTCGGCCCGATGAAGCCGGTCGGCCTGCGCGATCCGCGCACCGGACGGACTCCTTATGCGGTGGTGCAGCTGCGCCAGGACAACGCCCTCGGCACCCTCTACAACATGGTGGGATTCCAGACCAAGCTCAAATACGGCGAGCAGCTGCGCGTGTTCCGCATGATCCCAGGGCTGGAACAGGCGCGCTTCGCCCGCCTCGGCGGCCTCCACCGCAACACCTTCATCAACAGCCCGCGCCTGCTCGACGCCCAGCTCCGCTTCAAGGCAGCCCCCCACATCCGCTTCGCGGGCCAGATCACCGGGGTCGAGGGCTATGTGGAAAGCGCCGCCATCGGGCTGCTCGCGGGGCTGTTCACGGCTGCGGAATGGAAGGGCATCCAGGTGGAGCCGCCGCCGCCCACCTGCGCCCACGGCGCCCTGCTCGCCCACATCACCCAAGGGGCCCACGCCAACAGCTTCCAGCCCATGAACGTCAACTTCGGCCTGTTCCCGCCCCTCACCCCGCCGGCGCCCAAGGACCGGCGCAAGCGTCTCCTGGCGGAGCGGGCCCTGGCCGCGCTCGAAGGCTGGCATACAACCTTCGCGCGAAAGGTGCGCGCCGCCCGGCCGCACGGGCCGGTGCGCCGGGAGGAGCGGGCGGAGGATCGCCCCCTGTGCCGATAACCCCTTGTTCGGCCGGCGGGCTTCGGATAGACCACGGCGCGGAAGGCGCCCTCGTGGGGCGGAGTCCGCGGGCTGGTATAAAAGGGTGCGGACAGAGGCGGGCAGCATGGCGGAGCAACAGGACGAGCGCCTTCCGTTTCGCATTCGCGGCTCGCTGCAGACCCTCCTCGCGCTTCAGTTGATCGAACCCGACCACCCTCGGTTGCTCCCCGAACTCGAGGCCAAGCTCGCCCATGCCAGTCAGTTCTACCGGGATGCGCCGCTGTTGTTGGACCTGGCGGCGGTGCGGGCGCGTCCGCCGATCGATCTCGGGCGGCTGGTCGGGGATCTGCGGCGGCTCGGGCTGCATCCGGTCGGGGTCCAGAACCCGAGTCCGCCCTGGCGGGAGGCGGCGGAACAGGCCGGGCTTGCCGTCTTCGGACCCGGCACCCAGCCGCCGGAGCGGCGCCCGCGCGCACCCCAGGCGCGGTCTGCGATGGTGGTGGACCGTCCGGTGCGCGGCGGCGAGCAGATCGTGGCCCGGGAGGGCGATCTGGTGGTGCTGGGGCCGGTCGGGCACGGGGCGGAGATCGCCGCGAGCGGCCATGTTCACGTCTATGCGCCGCTCAGGGGTCGCGCCTTCGCCGGCATCGACGGCGATTCCGGGGCCATGATCTTCTGCGATCGGCTCGAGGCGGAGCTGGTGTCGATCGCCGGCGTGTATCTGGTGGCGGAGGAGTTCGAGCCGGCGGTGAGCGGCGCGCGGGTGCACATCCGCCGGCGCGGCGAGGCGCTGGTGATCACCCCGTGCGGGGCGTGAGGGAGGCAGGCGGGGGTTCAGCTCCAGAGGAGGTATGGTGTGGCCAAGGTCATCGTGGTGACATCGGGCAAGGGCGGGGTCGGTAAGACCACGAGCGCCGCAGCCATCAGCACCGGACTGGCCCAGCGCGGGCACCGTACGGTGGTGATCGACTTCGACGTGGGCCTGCGCAACCTCGATCTGGTGATGGGGGTGGAGCGGCGGGTGGTGTTCGACTTCGTCAACGTCATCAACGACGGCATCCGCCTCAACCAGGCGCTCATCAAGGACAAGCGGGTCGACAATCTGTTCATCCTGCCCACCTCCCAGACCCGCGACAAGGACGCGTTGACCCGCGAGGGGGTGGAGCGGGTGATGGAGGAGCTGCGGGCGGAGTTCGACTACATCATCTGCGACAGCCCGGCGGGCATCGAGAAGGGCGCCCAGATGGCCCTCTATTTCGCCGACGAGGCGATCGTGGTCACCAATCCGGAGATCTCCTCGGTGCGGGATTCGGACCGCATACTGGGGCTGTTGCATTCGCGCTCGCGCCGGGCCGAGCTCGGTCTCGATCCCATCCGCGCCCACCTGCTGCTCACCCGCTACGACCTCGATCGGGTGCAGAGGGGCGACATGCTCAAGCTCGAGGATGTGGTGGACATCCTGGCCATTCCGGTGCTCGGCGTGATCCCCAACGACCCCATGGTGCTGCACTGCTCCAATCTCGGCCTGCCGGTGATCTTGGAGCGCAAGTCCCGGGCCGGCGAAGCCTATCGCGACGCGGTGGCGCGGCTGCTCGGCGAACAGGTGGAGATGCGGTTCGTCAAGCCCGAGCGCCGGGGACTGCTGGACTGGCTGGTGAGGAGAAGCGCGTGAGGCTGCTCGAGTTCTTCCGGCTGCTGCGCGGGTCCCGCTCGGCCGAAACCGCGAAACAGCGCCTGCAGGTGCTGGTGGCGTTGGACCGCAGCGGGGCGGCCGGGCCCGACTTCCTGCCGCTTCTCCAGAAGGAGCTGGTGGAGGTGATCCGCAAATACGTCGAGGTGGAGGAGCGGCAGGTGAAGGTGGAGCTCGAGCGCGGTGCCGATTTCTCGGTGCTCGAGATCAACGTCGAACTGCCCACATCGCGCCTGCTCAAACGCGCGGCCGTTTGAACCACCCGCGCGCAGCGCACCAGAGCCGCTCCACCTGCCGAGCCGGATCCGACCAGCGCAGGGCCCGAGCCGAGGCCGGCGGCGACGCGCACCGGGGCGCTCCTCGACGCCGAAATACGCATTCATACGCCTAACGACGGCGCCGAGGGCGGAACATACGCATGAATGCGACTAATCGCGCCCGCCGCGGCGACGCAGGACCTCTCGCCGCCGGGCCCGCCAACCGCAAAGCCGGCTGCGGGTCACAACCGTTCGCCGCCCTGGAAGGGCGAGAAGCGGACCGGAAGCACCCGGCGCATG
>JALSGW010000079.1 GCA_026982585.1 Alphaproteobacteria bacterium
CTCGGGGCGGCCAGGGACCGGGCGCGCGCCCGGCTCGCCGCCCTCGCCCGGAGCTTCGGCCTCGAGCTGGACCCGAAAGCGCGGGTGGAGACGCTCGCCCCCGAACTCCGGCTCCGCACAGCGCTTCTCAAGGCGCTCTATCGCGGCGCGCACATCCTGGTGCTGGACGAGCCCGCGGGCGCGGCCGGAGCGGGGGAGCGGCAGCGGCTCGCCCGCGCGCTCGAGATCCTGCGCGCCCAGGGCCGCACCGTCCTGGTCTTCACCCGCGAGCCGCGCGCGGTGCTGGATCTGGCCGACCGGGTGAGCGTCATGCGCTCCGGCCGCGTGGTGGCCCGGCGCGAGACCGCCTTCACCGGCGCAAAGGAGCTCTTGGAGCTCATGGCCGGGCGCAGGATCGCCCGGCAGGTGTCCACGGGGCCGGCGCGGCCGCAGCAGCCGGTGCTGGAGGTCGTTCACCTGGAGGTTCGCGACGGGCGCGGCCGCGTGCAGGCGCGGGATGTCGGTTTCACCGTCCGCGCCGGCGAGATCGTCGGTGTCGTCATCGCCGACGACCGCGGCCGGCGGGCGCTGGTCGAGGCGATCTGCGGCGTGCGTCCGGCCGTGCGGGGGGAGGTCCGCATCAAGGGCCGGAGGGTGCGGGATGCTCTCCGGGCCCGCACCCTGGGGCTCGCGTATCTGCCGGAGGAGCGACGCGGTGCGGTGGTGGGCTCCCTGAGACTCTGGGAACATGTCCTGCTCGGATACCAGTGGCGGCCCGAATATCGGCGCCTCGGACTGCTGCGCAGGCGGTTTTTGCGGGCGCTGTGCGCGCGCTGGATGGAGACCTTCGCGCTGGAATCGCGCGATCCCGACGCGCGCGTGGAAGACCTTTGCGAGGCCGATGTGCAGAAGCTCGTCTGGGCGCGCGAGCTCGGCCACGAGCCCGAACTGTTGCTGGTGGTCCGCTCCAGCCGGGACATGGGCGAAGCAGAGGCGGAGTGGATGCACCATCGGCTCCGAGCGCTGCGGGACGCCGGCCGCGCGATCCTGGTGGTCTCCCAGGTGTTGGACGAAGTCCGCCGGCTTTGCGATCGCATCCTCGTGATGGCGGACGGAAGGATCACGGAAGCAGCCGGCGGCGCCGCCCTGGCGGAGTCGTCCGGGGACATGACGGCCGATCCGGCATCGCACAGGCGATGAAGCCAGAGACGCGGTTGCCCGCCTGGATCGACTACGGTCTCCTGCCGGCGCTCCACCTGGGCCTGGCCCTGATGGCGTCGGCGCTGGTGGTGTGGGCCCTGGGCGCAAACCCGCTCCTCGCCTTGCCGATCCTGCTTTCCGGGGGGATCGGCGAGGGGATGGGCTTCGCCCTCTTCTACGCCACCGATTTCCTGCTGCTCGGCCTCGCCGTGGTCGCGGCGCTGCGGGCGGGGCTGTACAACCTCGGCGGCGAGGGCCAGGCGCTTTTCGGCGGGTTCGGCGTGGCGCTCGTCGCCATCGCCTTGGATCCACTGCAGGCGGGGATGGCGCTGCCGCTCGCGCTGCTCGCGGCCGCCCTCTTCGGGGCGCTGTGGGGGCTCGTGCCGGGATGGCTGCATGCCTGCCGCAGCGCCCCCCTCGCGCTCACCACCATTCTGTTCAATGTCCTGGCCGTCGGGATCGTGGGCGGCCTAGTCTCGGGTCCCGCCGCGCAGTCCCAGGAGAGCGCGCCGGATGCGGCCGGTGCTTCGGCTCCGCTCATGCCCGCCATGGCCGATCTGTTGGCGCCCTTGGGCCTCGGCGCCGGGCTGGCGGATGCGCCCTGGAACGCCAGTTTTCTGGTCGCGCTCGCCTGTGCTTTGGGTTTGTGGGTGTTCCTGTTTCACAGCCGCATCGGTTATGAGCTTCGGGTGGTCGGGGGCAGCCGGGAGGCGGCCCGTTACGCGGGCATTCGCGTGGATCGGCATCTGATGGCGGTGATGGCGCTCGCCGGGGCCATGGCCGGTCTGGCGGCGGTCAATCAGTGGTCGGGAGGCCAGCCTCGGCTGGCGCTGGGTGTTCCCGGCGGCTACGCTTTCGTGGGTCTCGCCGTGGCGCTCCTCGGCCGGGGACATCCCTTGGGGGTGGTACCGGCGGCCTTGATCTTCGGTGCCCTCTATCAGGGCGGCGTCGAACTCGCGCGCGCGATGCCGGAGCTGGGCCCGGATCTCGTGCTGGTGCTGCAGGGGCTCGCGATTCTGTTCGCGGGCGGGCTGGAGCGGCTGTTGCGGGCGAGAATGGTTGGACGGCGTCGGGCCGGGTTGCCGGCGGAGGAGGAGCGATGAAGGTGTGGGCGCAGGACATCGAGGTGCAGAGCGAACGGCGCTTTGCGGCGCTGGATGTGACGAGAGAGGTGGAGCGGGCGGTGGCGGCATCGGGTATCCGCGAGGGAATCGCCCTCGTCGCGAGCCGCCACACCACCGCCGCGGTGGTGGTGAACGAATTCGAACCCCAACTCATGGCCGATCTCGAAGGTTGGCTGGAAGGACTCGCGCCGGCAGGACGCGGCTGGCGCCACGACTCCCTGGCCCGCAACCTCCCCGGCGAGCCCGAGAACGCCGACGCCCACCTCAAGGCCATGTTGCTCGGATACAGCCAGTGCGTGGCGGTGACAAAGGGCCGGCTCGCCCTCGGCACCTGGCAGCGGGTGATCCTGGTGGACTGCGACGGACCCAGGCGGCGCCGGATCGAAGTGCGCGTGATGGGAAGCGCATAAGCGGCCGGGCGCGCCCAAACCTCAAGCGCCGGCCGGATCCGCCGTCGGCGCCGCGGTGAATGCGCTCAGGAACGAACCGAGAACGACAAGGCTGATGAGGCCGGCGAGGCGCTCTCGGGCCGGAAGCGGACAGGGCACGAGCCCCGCGGCCCGCGCCGCCCGCTCCAGTTCGGCCGGGGTGAGGTGCCGGAAGGGGGGGATGCGGCCGCATGCCGCTCCCAGTCGCGCGACCAGACTGCGCGGATGCCGGGGATGCGGCATCCACACCAGCACCCGTCCCCCGGGCCGGAGCAGCCGTCGCGCGCGGGCCAGGGCGGCCTTTGCATCCGCCAGATGTTCGAGGCTGGTGACGAACAGCACCAGGTCGAAGGATCCGATCCGGGCGGGCTCCGCCTCCTCCAGGGAGAGGGGGAGGAAGCGCAGCCGGGCCCTGCGCCCGTAGCGGGCGCGCGCTTCCCGGATCATGGCCGGATCCGGGTCGATGCCGACCCCCTCGGCGATTTCGGGCGCGAGCTGGGCGAGCTGGTCGCCGATGCCGCAGCCCACGTCCAGTACCCTGGGCGGCGGGCCGTGCCGGTGGGCGAGCAGCCGGGCCGAACGCCAAGAGAGCAGCGCCCGCCGCACGGGCGTGCGGCTGCGCCGCACCCACCGCGCCGCAAGCCCGTCCCCGAAACGCGCGGTTGACAGCGGCCGGGCGGCGGGCTTTGGGAGCTCATCATGGCGCGGCATCCGATCCTCCTCGACTGCGATCCCGGCCAGGACGATGCGGTGGCGATCCTGCTCGCCCTCGCCGCCGAAGACGCGCTCGAGACGATCGCGCTCACCACCGTGGCCGGCAACGTGCCGCTCGACCGCACCACCGACAACGCGCTCAGGTTGGTGGAGCTTGCGGGGGCGGAGGTGCCCGTCCACGCCGGCGCCGACCGGCCGCTGCTGCGCCCGCTCGTGACCGCCGAACAGGTGCACGGGCCGACCGGCATCGACGGCGCCGATCTGCCGCCCACGGGACGCCGCCCCGCGCCCGGCCACGCCGCCTGCGCCCTCGTGGACGCCATCCGGTCCCGCCCGCCGGCATCCGTCACCCTGGTGGCCACCGGACCGCTCACCAATCTCGCCCTCGCCTTCCGCCTCGCGCCGGATCTTCCCGGCCGGCTCAGGCGGGTGGCGATCATGGGCGGGGCGATCGGGCTCGGCAACGTCACGCCGGCGGCCGAGTTCAACTTCCACGTGGACCCGCACGCGGCCCGCATCGTCTTCGAGAGCGGCGCGGACATCGTGCTCTTTCCGCTCGACGTCACCCACCAGGTGCGGGTGACCGAAGAAAGGCTCGCGCGCATCCGGGCCGTCGGCAACCCGGCCGCCCGCGCGGTGGCCGGCATGCTCGCCTTCTATCGCGGGCGCAACCCCGAGGGCGGGCCGCCGCAGGCGCCGCTGCACGATCCCTGTCCGGTCGCCTGGCTGCTCGAGCCGCAGCTGTTCCGGGGCCGGCGGGCCGAGGTGACGATCGAGACCGACAGCCCCCTCGGCCTGGGGCGGAGCTATGTGGACTTCCGCTCCGCTGATCCCAACGCCCTGGTGATGGAACAGGCGGATGCGGAAGGCCTGTTCGCCCTGCTGTGCGCGCGTCTCGCCCGCCTTTGAGGCTTTTTGCACCGGATTCGCTTCGACCTCGGCGCGAAATCGGCTAGACTGGAGATGGCCTTCGGGAGGGGCCGCCATGGCCGAGGTGGCGCGCTTCACGATCGCCCATATCGCCTATCTGGCCGTCGACGGCACGCCCCTTCGGGCGTTGCCCGCGTGGGCGGAACGGCGCGATGAGGTGGTGGCCCTGTACCGGGGCATGGTGCGCACGCGCACGTTCGATGCCAAAGCGGTGGCCCTGCAGCGCACCGGCCGCCTCGGCACCGTCGCCTCGAGTCTGGGCCAGGAGGCGGTGGCGGTGGGCGTGGCGGCGGCGATGCGGCCCGAGGACGTGTTCCTCCCCTCCTTCCGCGAGCAGGGGGCGATGCTCTGGCGCGGGGTGACGCTCGAGGAGCTGTTCACCTTCTGGGGCGGCGATGAGCGCGGATCCGACTTCCAGGGGCCACGGGAGGATTTCCCCGTGTGCGTGCCGGTCGGCACCCACGTGCCCCACGCCGCCGGCGTCGCCCTCGCCTTCAAGCTCCGCAGAGAGCCCCGGGTGGCGGTGTGCATCTTCGGCGACGGCGCCACCTCCCGGGGCGACGTCTACGAGGCCATGAACGCCGCCGCCCTGTGGCGGCTTCCCTGCGTGTTCGTCATCAACAACAACCAGTGGGCGATCTCGGTGCCCAGAAGCCGCC
>JALSGW010000080.1 GCA_026982585.1 Alphaproteobacteria bacterium
CAACACTCCACGAGATGCCAGGGCGGCGAACACACCCGCGGCGCTCAGCCACGCCACCAACGCGAGCCCGCGGTCGGTGGGGGCATGGTCGCGCAGCGCCACCGCCATGCCGTTGGTGACCAGTGCTGCGAGCGCCAGCGCCGCCGCCCCCGCAAGCCACAGGCAGGCAGTTCCGAGGGAGCGGGCGATCCAGGCCTGCGGCCCAAGCGTCCACAGCGCGAGCGCACAGCCGAGGAGGGGAAAGACACCGCTCCACAACAGCACCGACAGCTCCGGCACCGTCCCGAAACGTCCCGGCACCACCAGGAGCACGGCAAAGGCCGCGATGGCGCCGCCGGTGATGGCGGCGAAGACGGGCTTCGGCTGCAGCCGGTGGAAGGTCGCCGCCACCACCGCCGCCGGAGCGAGCAGGAGGCGCAGCAGCGGCAGCTCGAGCCACATGAGTCCGGCGAACAAGGACGCAAGGGCGGCCGCGAAGCCGTGGGCCGCCACCACGCCCTCCCCTTGGCCGCGCACCCACGCCACCATGGCCGCCAACAGCTGCAGCAGGCCGTAGGCGAGGAACAGAACCGGAAAGAGACCATACAGTTCCGGCACCCCGAGGCGGAACGCCAACACCCCCATCGCGAGCAGCGGCACCAGCGCCCCCACCGCCGCCCACAGCCCGCCGTCCCGCGGCCGAAGCGCCGCCATCGCCGGACCGAAGACCGCAAACAGGATGAAGGTGCTGAGCACAAGCCCCCACAGACCGAGGTCGCCCGCCGCGAGCCGCAGCGCCGGCGGCAATAGGGACGGCTCGGCGAGGAGCCGCGGCCACACCGGATCCTGAGCGTCGTGCAGGGCGGCGATGAGGAGCGGGGCGGCCGCCGCCACCAGCGCCGGCGCCTTGAAGTCCGGCTTCAACGCCGAGGCCAACAACGCCCCGAGCTGCAGCGCCATCAGGGCGAGCAGCGGCACGAGCTCCCGTGCGCCGGCCTCGAGCACGAGCCCGCCGAGCAGCAAGGCGTGCGCCAGGACAAAGGCGGCGGCCGCACGCGCCCGACGCGGAGCCGGCTCGGCCCGCCCCATGATCAGCGCCAGCGCGGGCGCGCTGAACAACCCCAGGGCCACCACGAGTGCCGCAAGCGGCCGGGCGAGGGCGGGCGCCTGGCCGAGGGTCAACAGGCCGAACACCGCCGCCGCACCCGCCGCCGCGGCCCACAGCAGCGCTCCCGGCAACACCACGAGAGCCCCCACCCACCAACCGCCCGAGCGGTGCGCCTGGAGCTGGGCGACGGCGGTGAGAAGCGCGAGATAGGCGAACACCCCTTGGGGGCGGTCCACCACCTCCACCCCCGCCACGACAGGCGCCGCATAGCCGGCCGCGGCCACAACCGCCACCAAGAGCGGACCCAGCCTGGCTCGGCCGAGTGCGACCAACACCAAAACGGCGAGCACCCAAAGAGCCGGCTCCGGCGCCAGCAGGGCCAGGCGCCGCGCCGCCAACACCACCCCGAACAGACCGACCAACCCCGCCGCCGCAAGCGCCGCCCTGAGCGCCCGACTTCCCTCGTCGCCGCCGCGCGCGCCCAGACCGGCCAACAAGGCGGCAAGCGCCAGAGCCGAAACCGCCGCCAAGGCGAGCGGTGCCTCCCGCGCCGCCGCCCACAGCGCCGCCGCCACACCGCCCAGCGCCAGCCCCGCCCCGCCGAGCCAGGCCATCGCGCGTTCGGCGAAGGAATCCGCCGGCCCCGGGCCCGCGCCAGGGCCGGGTTGACGCAGCCCGCGCTCGAGCGCCCGCAAGCGCGCCTCCAGGGCGCGAAGCCGCCGGCGCATGCGCAGCCACAGGAACAGCACGACCGACAGCCCGAGCAGCAGCGCGAGCGCCAGCGCCCCCGCCACGTCCATCACCGCTCCATCCCCTCGACAGCACCGCTGGGCGCCCTAGAGTGCCGACGAGGCGGACCGAACGCACGACGACCGAGGGCGGGAGACGGATCATGCGCTATCTTCATACCATGGTACGGGTGAAGGATCTGGAGGAATCGCTCGACTTCTACTGCGGCAAGCTTGGGCTGGTGGAGGTGCGCCGGGCGGACTATCCGCAGGGGCGGTTCACCCTCGTCTTCCTGGCGGCGCCCGAGGATGTGGAGCGTGCCCGGCGCGAACGCGCGCCGCTTCTCGAGCTCACCTACAACTGGGATCCCGAGGAGTACACGGGCGGTCGCAATTTCGGTCATCTCGCCTTCGAGGTGGAGGACATCTACGCCCTCTGTCAACGGCTCATGGATGCGGGTGTGACCATCAACCGCCCGCCGCGCGACGGCCGCATGGCCTTCGTGCGCTCGCCGGACGGTATCTCCATCGAGCTTTTGCAGCGGGGCGATCCGCTGCCGGTGCGCGAGCCCTGGGCGTCGATGCCGAACGTCGGCAGCTGGTGAGGGATGCCGCCTGCTGGCACGACGGAGGCTGGCCGCGAACGATCAACCGCGCGGTCGGGTGGCATCGACTCGTTTGACTAAAATGCAGGATATCTTTGATCAGTCTTTTATTGGTATTCGAAACAGAAATGGGTCCCCCGGTGCGCAAATCGTCTTGATGGATCCGCGGCCCTCGCGTACAGGAGTGTCGTGTTCATGGGATTTCCCCCTGTGACACCCGACTTGAGGCGTTTCCTCCCTACCACTGCCGCGGCGTAAGCCGCGGCATTTTTTTCTTGTCCGGATCCCATCCAGGCGCTCTTCTGC
This sequence comes from Alphaproteobacteria bacterium, assembly GCA_026982585.1. Classification (GTDB taxonomy): domain Bacteria; phylum Pseudomonadota; class Alphaproteobacteria; order Geminicoccales; family Geminicoccaceae; genus HRBIN39. The sequence goes on from JALSGW010000080.1 coordinate 2,727, forward strand.
GCGGCGCCCGCAGGCGGTGCGGCCCCGGACACCGAAGCGCGGGTTGGTTGTCGCTGTCGAGTTCGCGCGTCGGGTGATGTGTACGGGGGTGTGCCTGGGGATCGCAGGAGGACCGGTGAAGGCGAGGCGCCATGGAGTATGTATGGATCGCCCTCGGGAGCGCGCTCGGCGGAGTCGGGCGGGTAGTGGTGGCCGATGCGGTGAGCGCCCGGGTTGGTGCCCATTTCCCCTACGGCACGCTGGTGGTGAACGTCCTGGGCTCGTTCGCCATCGGTGTCGTCGCGGCCTTCATCACCGCGCGCGGGCGCCCGCTCCTCGACGGCCATGTGGGACGTTTTCTGCTGCTCGGCGTCTTCGGCGGTTTCACCACCTTCTCCGCCTTCAGCCTGCAGACCTTCGCCCTCCTCAGGGCGGGCAGCTGGCTTCAGGCGCTCTTGAACGCCATGGGGTCCGTCCTCCTGTGCCTGTTCGCGGTGGCGGTGGGTCACGGGCTCGGCGGCCGTCTCGCCGGCCTGTGGCCCCGCGGCTGAGCGCTTGGGTCTTCAGCGGCCGCGCTTCTGTTCGGGGGAGATCCGCTCCACTTCCCGCCGCAGATCCTCAAGCCGCAGGCGCCTTGGATCGTCCGCCCCAAGTTTGGCGTCGGCCCGTTTGAGGTAGAGTTCGGCATCCTTCACCCGGTGGACCAGAAGCGCCCATTCCGTCAAGGCGAGGAAGGAGCCGCCGTAGTCCTCCAGGCGCCCGAGAGCGATTCCAAGAAGCCGGTAGGCGAAGGCGTTGTCGGGATCGACCGCCACCACCTCCTGCAGCAGCACCCGCGCTTCCTCGAGCTCCGACCGGCTTGCGGTCTCCACCAGCACCCGGGCGAGTCCGAGGCGGATGAGCGGTTCGCGCGGCGCGAGGGCGACCGCCCGACGGTAGGGCGCAAGCGCCTCGCGGCCGCGGCCGCTTTCGAACAGCACCTGGCCGTAAAGCTCCCACAGATAGGGATCCTCGGGGTTTTCGCCGAGCATGGTCCGCAACAGCTCGGCCGCTCCCTCCCCCCGACCGCTCCGGAACAAGGCGATCGCGCGCGCGTAGCGGTCGGTGAAGTCGGCGCCGGTGCGGGTGTTCAGCACCCGTTGGGGATCCTCGAGAAAACCTTCCAGCTTCGCCACCACCCGCAGGTGGCGCAGCCGCAACGCGGGACCGAAGGCAGAGGGCTGCGGTGCGCCTTGGGCGGCCAGGCGGGCCTTGAGGCTGCGGATGCGCTCGCGGGTGAGCGGGTGGGTGCGGAGATAGACCTCCTCGGCGAGACCAGCCAGAAAGCGCCTTCGGTCGAGTTCCTCGAGAAAGCTCACCAGTCCCGAGGCGGGATAGCCGGCATCGCGGAGGATCGCCACCGCCGCCTGATCGGCGGCGCTCTCCTGGGTGCGGGTGAAGCGCAACAGTTGCTCCTGGGCCAGCGATTGGCCGCCCAAGAGCAGTGCTGCCGCCGCCTCGGGCGCTCCGGCGAAGGCCGCCGCGGTGCCGAGCAGCGCACCCAACAGGGCCTGCAGGCGGGCCCGTTCGATGCGGCGGCCGAGGCGCGCCAGGTGACCGCCCTGGATGTGCGCGAGCTCGTGGGCGAGCACCCCGGCCAACTCCTCGGGGCTTCGGGTGGCGCGCAACAGTCCGGTGTTGAGGAACAGATTGGGGCCGCCCGCCACCCCGGCGTTGATGCGCGGATCGCGCACCACATAGAGCCGCACGCCCTCCGCATCCAGGCCGGCGGCGGCCATCAGCGGCCCCGCCAGCTCCCGGAGATAGCTCTCGATCTCGGCATCCCGCACGATCACCCGCTCGGCGCGAAGCGGTTGCGGGATGAGCAGCGACAGGGCCAACAGGCCCGACCACAGGAGCCCGGGGCGCATGTCCCCCTACCCTCTCCTCCGCGGGCCGCGACACTGGCCGAGCCCGCCGGCTGATGGCATGATGCCGGCGTCATATGGGGCAGATGCGGAGGACGGGAAGGGGTGAGCGCCGGTCCGACCGCCTCCCGACGCAGTCGGGTGGCGCCGTTCATCGTCATGGAGGTCCTGGAGCAGGCCAACGCCCGCGCCCGGTCGGGTGCGGAGGTGTTGCATCTCGAGGTGGGCGAGCCGGGCGTGCCGCTGCCCGAGCGGGCCCGCGCCGCGGTGGAACGGGCGCTCTGCGATGCCCCTCTCGGCTACAGCGAGGCCCTGGGGCTTGGAGCCTTGCGCGAGCGCATCGCCCGCGCCTATCGGGAGAACTACGATCTGGAGGTGGCCCCGGAGCGCATCGTGCTCACGGTCGGCGCCTCG
>JALSGW010000081.1 GCA_026982585.1 Alphaproteobacteria bacterium
CGGGATCGACGTCGAACACCACCCCGCGGAAGGGGAAGAAACGGTGTCGAACGATCTCGCCGATTCGGAACTTGGCCCGCCGCGCGCGCATGTCGCCTCTCAACAACCGATCGGAGGGCGACCCGCTCTCACATCCGACCGGAGCGGGACACCCTCTTCACCTCAAGATAATGTCACCGCTCCGCGTTTTCGACGAGATGGAGGATCAGGCTCGAGGTATCCAACCGCCCGCCGCCCCGATCCTGGATCAGCCGATAGAACTGGTCGACCAGCGCCGTCACCGGCAGACTCGCCCCGTTGCGGCGCGCTTCCTGCAGCAGGATGTCGAGATCCTTGCGCATCCAGTCCACCGCAAAACCGAATGCGAACTCCCTGCGTACCATCGTATGCCAACGATGGTCCATCTGCCAGCTCTGGGCCGCGCCTTTGGAGATGACCTCATAGACCCGGTCGGTGTCGAGCCCGGCTCGTTGGGCGAAGTGGATGGCCTCGGCGAGGGCCTGGAGCAGTCCGGCGATGGCGATCTGGTTGACCATTTTGGTGAGCTGTCCCGAGCCGGTCGGTCCCATGTGCACCACCTGGCGGCCGTAGGCGCGAAGGATGGGTTCCGCGCGGGCGAAGTCCTCGGCCTGGCCGCCGCACATGATGGTGAGACGCCCCTCCTCGGCTCCCGACTGGCCGCCCGAGACCGGTGCGTCGACAAACCCAGCGCCGCGCTCCCGGCATGCTTGGGCGAGTTCGCGTGCCACCTCCGCCGAGGCGGTGGTGTGGTCCACGAACAGCGCCCCCGGCGCGAGGCCGGCCAAAAGACCCTGCTCTCCGTAGCTGACCTCGCGCAGATCCTGGTCCCGGCCAACACAGGTGAAGACCAGCTCGGCGCCCTCGGCGGCCTTCCGCGGACTCTCCGCCACCTTGCCGCCGAAACGCTCCCGCCAGCGTTCGGCCTTCTCGCGGGTGCGGTTGAACACCGTCACCTGGTGGCCGGCCCGGGCCAGATGGCCGGCCATGGGAAAGCCCATCACGCCGAGACCGATGAAGGCGAGTTTGGCCATCCTGATCCTCCCTCAACCGGCAGGCGGGCATCGGCCGCCCTGGCACGCGCGCGCCGGTGCGAGACCGCGCCTCTGTCCCGGGACGGGCGCTCGTCGGCCCGGCGCCCCGGCGGAAGCGCTCCGCAAAGGACGTCGCCCGCGGCCGGGACGGCCGTCGCGCCGTCCCCCGGGGCCGCGCCTGCGCCCCTCCATCCCCGCGATCAGTCCGCCGCGGCCAAAACCCAGCGCGCCGCCGCCTCCTCGTCGCTCGCCCGCGCCTCCACCCAGCGCGCCCCTGCGGGGGTTTCCTCCATCTTCCAGAACGGTGCGCGGGTCTTGAGCCAATCGATGAGGAAGCTGCAGGCCGCGAGGGCGTCCTGGCGGTGGGCGGCGGCGGTTGCCACCAACACGATGGGTTCGCCGGGCAACATGCGCCCATAGCGGTGGATGACAAGGCTGTCCGCAAGCGGCCACCGGCGCCGCGCCTCGCTCTCGATCTCGGCGAGTTTGCGCTCGGTCATGCCCGGATAGTGTTCGAGGGTCATGGCCAGGATGGGGGTGGCGCCGTCGCGGTCCCGCACCCGGCCGACGAAGCTGGCCACACCCCCGGCACCGCCGCAGCGCGCGAGGAAGGCGGTGAGCTCGGCGCCCGGATCGAACGGCTCGGCTTGCACCCGGATCATCTCAACCTCCCGTCACCGGCGGGAAGAAGGCCACTTCGTCGTCGGGTCCCACCGGGGCGTCGGCATCGACATATTCCTGGTTGAGGGCGAAGCGCACCACCCCCGGCGTGCGCAGCACCTCCCCGAAGCGCGGATGACGCTCGCCGAGATAGCGGGCGAGTTCTCCCACGGTGCGCACGCCCTCGGGTAGCGGCAGCTCCTCCTCGGCCACCCCGGTGCGTTGACGCAGCCATGCGAAATAGCGGACCTTCATGCCTGGGCCTTCTCGAGCGCCGAGAGCTTGCCCTTGCCCGGCGGCTTGCCTTGGAGTCCCGGCTCGCGCCCGAACATGTGCCGCAGACCCGAACGCAAATAGCCGTAGCCGGTATAGAGGGTCAATGCGGCGGCGATCCACAAGCCCACCGAGCCGATCGCGGTCACCGGCACCCCGGCCGGCCCGGCATCGCCCACCAGCAGGAACCCGATGGCCGTCATCTGCACCGCCGTCTTCCATTTGGCGAGCGGGGTCACCGGCATGCCCACCGACACTTCGGCGAGATATTCGCGCAGGCCCGAGACCAGGATCTCGCGCAACACGATCACCACCGCCGGCAGCAACGGCGCCTGCTCGAATCCCACCAGCATCACCACGGTGGCCGCCACCAACAGCTTGTCCGCCACCGGATCCAGCCAGCGCCCGAAGGGGGAGTGCTGCTTCCAGCTGCGGGCCAGATAGCCGTCCACATAGTCGGTGGTGGCGGCGACCACGAACAACAGCGCCGTCACATAGCGCGCCCAGTCGCCTTCGACGTAGAAGAAACCGATGATCACCGGGACCAGCACCACCCGGCTCACGGTCAGGAGATTGGGCAGGGAGCTCACCATCGACCCATCCGTCTCATGCGCCCTCGTGGAAGTATGCGTAGATGGTGCGGGCCACCGCGCGGCTGATCCCGGCCACCTGTTCCAGATCCTCCAAGCTCGCCTCCTCCACCGCGCGCGCGGAGCCGAAATGGAGCAACAGCGCGCGTTTGCGCTTGGCCCCCACGCCCGGGATGGCGTCCAGCACCGACCGTTCCACCCCCCGGCTGCGCCGGTTGCGGTGCGCCTGGACCACGAAACGGTGGGCCTCGTCGCGCAACCGCTGCAGAAAGTACAGAAGCGGATCCTGCCGGTCCAGGGTCACCGGTCGCGCCAGGGTGCTCGCGTAGAACCGTTCCGTCCCGGCGTTCCGCTCCGGCCCCTTGGCGATGGCGATCACCGGCAGATCCCCGAGGCCCAGCTCCGCCAGCACCCGGCGCGCCGCCTCGAGCTGTCCCGCCCCGCCGTCGATGAGCAGCAGATCGGGCAAGCCCGAGGGCCGGTCTTCGGGTTGTTCCCGCAACAGCCGGAGAAAGCGTCGCCGCAACACCTCCCGCAACATGCCGTAGTCGTCGCCGGGGGCAAGGTCCGCGCTCTTGATCGTGAAGCTGCGATAGCTGCGGCGGGCGAAGCCCTCCGGCGTCGCCACCACCATCGCCCCCACGGCATCGCGGCCGAAGAGATGGCTGTTGTCGTAGATCTCGATCCGGCTCGGCACCCGCGGCAGGGCGAAGCGTTCGGCGAGCTGCTCCATCAGTTGGCGTTGCCGGTCCTCCTCCGCGAGCCGGCGGGCCAGCGCGGCGTGGGCGTTGTGCCGGGCCAGCTCCACGAGCCGCCTGCGCTCGCCGCGCACCGCCACCCGCAGCGCGATGCGACGTCCCGCCCGGCGCATGAGCGCCTCCTCGAGCAGCGACAGATCCGCCGGGCGATGGGAGAGCAGCACCAGGGGAGGCGGCGTGTGGCCGGCGTAGAACTGGGCCAGGAAGGCGGCGAGGATCTCGGGCGGCTGCGCCTCCCGCACATGGGCGGGAAAGTAGGCGCGGTTCCCATAGTTGCGGCCGTCGCGGTAGAAGAACACCTGCACGCAGGCCTGCCCGCCCTCCACCGCCAGCGCCACCACATCGGCGTCCTTCACCCGGCGGGTGTTGATCCCCTGGCGGCTCTGGACGTGGGCGAGCGCCTGGAGCCGGTCGCGCAGCACCGCCGCCCGCTCGAACTCCAGCGCCTCCGCCGCCTCCTGCATCTCCCGGGCGAGCCGGTCGCGGATGCGGGCCGAGCGGCCGGAAAGAAAGAGACGCACCTCCTGCACCAGCCGGTGGTACGCCTCTCGATCGATGCGCCCCACACAGGGCGCCGAACAGCGTTTGATCTGATACTGCAGGCAGGGGCGGCTGCGGTGGGCGAACACGCTGTCGGGACAGGTGCGCAGCGGGAAGGCCTTGAGCAGGGCGTTCAGGGTCTCGTGCACCGCCCCGGCGGAGGCGAAGGGGCCGAAATATTCGAAACCGGCCTTCCGGGCCCCGCGGTACTTGCCGATGGAGGGAAAGGGATGGTTGAGGTCGAGGGCGATGTAGGGGAAGCTCTTGTCGTCCCGCAACACGATGTTGAACGGCGGGCGATGCCGCTTGATGAGGTTGGCCTCGAGCAGCAGCGCCTCGATGTCGCTGGCGGTGGTGGTGAACTCCATGGCGCGGGTGAGGGCCACCATGCGGCGCATCCGCGCCGCGAGACCCTCCGGCCTGGCGTAGGCAGCCACGCGTTTGCGCAGCGACTTGGCCTTGCCCACGTACAGCACCTCGCCCCGGGCGCCCAGCATGCGGTAGACCCCGGGCGCGTTCGGCAGGTGGGCGAGCTGGCGTTTGATGAGCTCCGCCCCGCGGAGCTGCGCACCACCCGATGCGGCCGGATCCTCGCTCGCCTTCGCCATCGCCATCAGTGCAGCACCATCCCCTGCCACATGGCGGCCCGCCGAAGCGGCGCGCAGGCGGCGAGCAGCTCCAACACCCCCGTGCGCACCGGCCCAAGCAGCGGGTCGTCGCTCGAGAAAATGCGATTGAGGAGGTCGGTCATAAAGAGGCGGCGCCGCGCCGCACCCTCCCGCAGCTGGCGATAGCGGAGGAGCACATCGCTTCGCCCGGGATCCGACGCGGCTTTGGGATCATGGGCGAGGAGGTCGAGCAACGCCCCCGCGTCGGCCACCGCGAGATTGAAGCCCTGGGCGTGAATGGGATGGAGGCCGTGGGCGGCGTCGCCGATCAGGAGCAGCCGGGGTTGGGCGAAACGAGCGGCGAGATGGGCGCCGAGCGGCCAGAGGGAGGGCCCCTGCAGCAGCCGGCTGCGGCCCAGCAGTCCCGCGCTCTCGCGGGCGAGTTCGGCGAGCAGCCGGGCGGGGCCGAGACGAAGGAGCTGCTCTGCCCTCCCCCGCTCCTCGACCCAGGTGACGCCGCTTCGATGGGAGGCGAG
>JALSGW010000082.1 GCA_026982585.1 Alphaproteobacteria bacterium
CAACGGTGCTATTTTGTTATTTAAACCTAATGCGCTTTGTGCTATGTGAAACGTGGCACCGGGCTTCGGGGGAGGACAGCCGATGAGTTGCTGCCAGGACGCCTACAGGCCGGCGCAGGGCAGGCTCGGCCGGCGCGAGCTGTTGCAGGGCGCGGCCGGGGTTGCGGCGCTCGGGCTCGTGCGGCCGGCGCGAAGCGCCGAGCGGGTGCGGCTCGCCTTCTGCAGTCAGCTGTTGTGCGTGGTGCCCTACGAATTCACCCGCGCCTCCGGCCATTTCGAGGCCGAGGGGCTGGAGGTGGAGCTGGTCTACACCCGCGGCGGCAACGCCGCCATGCAGGCGCTGGTCGGCGGCGCCGTCGACTACGCCGCCACCTCCTTCGACGTGGCCGTGCAGGCCTTCGCAAACGGCGCCCCCATCCGCCGCTTCGCCACCACCGGCAGGCTGCCGCTCTTCGCCCTCGCGGTGGCACCGGCCTTTGCCGGCCAGGTCACCGCGCTCGCCGACCTCGAGGGGCGCAGGGTCGGGGTCTCCGCCCTCGGCAACGCCGACCACACCCTGCTCCTGTTCCTGCTCAAGCGCGCCGGCGTGGATGCGGCCCGCATCGAGTTCGCCGTGCTCGGCCCCAACCTGTTCGAGGCCCTGCGGCGGGGCCAGGTGGCGGCGGGCATGGTGCAGGAACCCGCCCTCACCCTCATCCGCGAGAGCGGCGGTCGGGTGCTCTTCAACGCCATGGACATGGACCAGGCCCGCGCGCTGTTCGGCGGTCCCTACGAGTTCATGGGAGTGGCCTACCGGGCCGAGGAACGGGCCGAGCGCCTCGACCAGATGCAGAGGCTCGCCCGGGCGCTCGAACAAGGGCTCCGCGGCCTGCGCCGCGTGCCGCCCAGGCGGCTGCGCGAGGCCTTGCCCCGCGAGCTTCTGGTGGGCGGCGATCCCGCCCTCTTCGAGCGCGTGGTCGGCACCTATCGGGCCTCCCTCTATCCCGAGACGGTGGCCATCGACGTCGAGGCCTGCGCGCGGGTGGTGGAGGCGCTGACCCTCTCGGGCGCGCTCACCCGTAAGGTGGAGCTCGCCCAGTTGCTCGATCTCGAGGTGGTCGGGTGAGCGCCCGCCTGCAGGTGCTGCCGCAGCCGGAGCCCGCGCCGCGCGCCCCCGAGGCCCTGGGCGAACGGCTGCTCGCCGTGCGCGGTCTCACGCTTCGCTACGGCCGCAATCCGCCCGCCGTGGAGGAAGTGGAGTTCGCCGTCGCCGCCGGCGAACTCGTGAGCCTGGTCGGCCCCTCCGGCTGCGGCAAGAGCACCATCCTGCGGGCGATCGCCGGACTGCATCGGCCCGAGCGCGGCACGGTCGAGCTCGGCGTCGCCCGGCGCGCCCTCGGCTTTCTGTTCCAGGACGATGCGCTCCTGCCCTGGCGCACCGCCCGGGACAACGTCGCCCTCGGCCTGCGCTTCGCCGGCATGAGCCGGCGCGAGGCGCGCGCGGAGGCGGAGGCCTGGCTCGCCCGGCTGGGGCTTGCCGGGCTGGGCGGCCGCTATCCCGCCCAGCTCTCGGGCGGCCAGCGCAAGCGGGTGGCGCTCGCCCAGGTGCTCGCCCTGCGCCCCCGGCTGCTTCTGATGGACGAACCCTTCGCCGCCCTCGACGCCATCGTGCGCCAGCAGGTCACCCAGGAGCTGCTGCGCTGGGTGGAGCGGGAGGGAATCGCGGTGGTGCTGGTCACCCACGATCTCGAGGAGGCGATCGCGCTTGCCGATCGCGTCCTGCTCCTCGGCCAGGGACCGAGAGCCCGCATCCAGGCGCGCCACCCGGTGGACATCCCGAGACCGCGCGATCTCGTGGCCGTGCGCGGCCATCCCGCCTTCGCGCCCCTCTACCGGCGGCTGTGGCGGGATCTCTCCAGGGCCATGGGAAGGGAGGAGACGCCGTGAGCGCATCCGACCGGGGCCTGAGCGTCGCCCTCCGCAGAACCCTCGGCCTCGCGCTCCTGCTCGCCTTCTGGGAGTGGGGCGCGCGCGCCGGGGTGATCGATCCCTTCTACGCGCCCGCACCCTCCACGGTGGCCGGGACCCTGTTCGCCCTGTTCCAGGGCGGCACCCTCTATCCCCACATCGCCGCCACCTTCTCGGCGGCGCTCTTGGGCCTCGGTGCGGGGCTCCTGATCGGCGGCCTGCTCGGCTTCACAGCCGCCCTCATCCGCCCGCTCGCGGACCTCCTCGAGCCCTTCATGATGCTGCTCAACGCGGTGCCGCGGGTGATCCTCGCTCCCCTGTTCGTGATCTGGTTCGGCATCGACCTCGGCTCGAAAGTGGCGCTCAGCCTGGTTTTGGTGGCGGTTCTGGTGTTCTTCGCCGTCTACAACGGCATTCGCGACGTCGACCGCCGCCTCGTGGAACGGGTCCTCACCCTCGGCGGCGGCCGGCTTGCGGTGTTGCGCGAGGTCTATCTGCCGAGCGTCACCGCCTGGGTGATGGGCAGCCTCCGGGTGGCGGTGGGCTTCGCCTTCACCGGCGCGGTGGTGGGGGAGTTCGTGGCCTCGAGCCGCGGCCTCGGCTATCTGCTCTCCTTCGCCCAGAGCACCTACAACGCCGCCCAGACCCTGGCGCTGATCCTCATCGTCATGGCCTTCGTGCTTTTGCTCTTCTGGCTCGGCGGCTGGCTCGAGCGCCGGCTGCTGCGCTGGCGCCATCCCTAGCCGCGCGCAACATCAGGCGAGCAGCCAGCTGTGGGCGGGATCGGTGGTGAAACGCCAGATCCGCTTCGGCCCCGCCATGACGTTGAGGTAATAGAGCTCGTAACCGTGCGCGGCCGCGCAGGGATGATAACCCCGGGGCACCAGCACGAGATCGCCGTCCTCCACCGTCATGGTGACATCGAGGCTGCGGTCGTCGCTGTAGACGCGCTGGAAGGCGAAGCCGTGGGCGGGATGGATGCGGTGGTAATAGGTCTCCTCGAGCAGCGATTCCTCCGGCAGGGCGTCGCGGTCGTGCTTGTGGGGCGGATAGCTCGACCAGTGGCCGGGCGGGGTGAACACCTCCACCACCAAAAGACTGTGGGCGGGTGCGGTCTCGGGCAGGATGTCGTGGATGTAGCGCCGGTTGGTGCCCTCGCCCCGCACCGAGAAGGCGACCTCCTCGGGCGGGATCAGCCGCGGCGCGAAGTCGCCGCCGCCGGGCGCCGAGGCGACCGCCAGCTCGAGCGCGCTTTGCGCCCGCACCCGATAGCCGCAGCCGGCCGGCACATAGACGCTATACGGCCGCTTGCGGCCGTCGAAGGGCGAGCTGCGCTCGCCGATCGCATTCCAGCGCATCCCGCCGGCCTCGACATCGGCACAGCCGCCGAGCAGCACCAGACAGTGCTCCCGCGCCGATGCCTGGGCCGCGATCTCCTGGCCGGCATCGAGCCGCCACAGCTCGAACCCGACATAGCGCCAGCCGGCATCCTCGGGCGCAAGCCGGTGCAGCGGTCCACAACGGACGCCCTTTGCGGGCCTACGCAACAACTCGGTCATGATCCCGCCTCCCGTTCCTCCAGGCTCGCCCGCGCCTCCTCCCACAGCGCGATCAGCCGACGGTAGACCGCCGCCATCGCCGCCACCGCCTCGGCATCCCCGATCCTTCCCGCGAACCACGCTTCCGCCGCCGGCCGCCAGATGGTGCGCCCGATCGCAAAGCCCCGCACCACCGGCACCTGCACCGCCCGGCGGAAGGCACAGGCCAAATCCTCCAAGCTCGCATCCTGCCCCAACAGCAGCACGCCTCGGCAGTCGGGATCGCGGGCCTTGAGGATCGCCGCCACCGCCCGCCAGCCCTCCACGCTGCCGGGGTCGGGAAGCTTCCACCAATCCGGATACAGCCCAAGGTCGTAGAAGCGTTCCAGGATCGCCGCCAGAAGCCCGGCCGACTGCGGCGTCGACCGTTCGCCCGGCAACACCTCCAAGAGCAGCTCGTGACCCGTGGCCCGGCTCGCCTCGAAGAGGGTCAACAGCCGTTCCTCCTGTTCAGCGCGCAACGCCGCCGGATCCTCCGGATGGTAGCGCACCAGGCATTTGACGCACTGACGGCGCGGCCAGCTGCGCAAAAGCACCCCGGGATCGCGGCCGCCCTCGAAGGCAAGCGGCAATGATCCCGGCGCCTCGATCGGCCGCCCGAGCCAGAACCGCTCGCCGCTCGCCTGCGCAAGCGGCTCCTCGCCGAAACGGTCGTCGAGCAGGATGCCGACGTCCAGGCGGCTTCGCGCCACCTCCCGCACCACCTCCAGCATCAGCCATTTAAAGCGGCGGATGTCCTCTTCGCTCCGCCCGTGCGCCGCCGCCAGCTCCTGGAACCGGTCCCGATGATCCGCCGCGAACAACAACAAGGATTCGGGAACGGAATCGCGGGTGGTGCTCCAGTGCAGGCGCTCGAGCTCCGCATCGCGCCACAACGCCGGGCTGCTCGCGCCGCGCTCGAGGAAATGGCGCAGCTCGCGCCAGGTCGGGATGGCCGGCGCGCAGCCGTGACGCGAGACGGTGATCGCACCGCAGGCGTTGGCATAGGTGAGCGCCTCGGCGAGCGGGGCTCCGTCCAGATAGCCCTTGAGGAACCCGCTCATGAAGGCGTCGCCCGCCCCGAGCACATTGTACACCTCGACCCGAAAGCGCCGCCCGCGCACCCCCTGCTCGAGATCCTCCGGAATCTCGCCCGGAAAGGCGAGCGAGCCCATCGGCCCGCGCTTGACCACGATCAGCGCTCCGGGCGCAAGGCGCCTGAGACGCACGAGCGCCTCCCGCAGCTCCTCCGCCCCGCCGGCGATGCGGATCTCCTCCTCGGTGCCGACGATGACGTCGCATTCGGGCAGATAGCGGGCCAGATGCGCCGTCACCCGCTCGCTCGCCACATAGCGTTCCTCGCCGCCGCCGTGGCCGGTGAGGCCCCACAGCACCGGGCGATAGTCGACGTCCATCACCACCCGCGCCCCGGCCGCCCGCGCGAGC
>JALSGW010000083.1 GCA_026982585.1 Alphaproteobacteria bacterium
AGCCGCGATCTCGCTGCCCGGGAGGAGGTGTTGGAGGCGGCAGCACCTGTGCCCGAGCCGCTCTTGGCCCGGATCGCCGCGCTTTCGGCCGGCCTCGCGCGCCGGCGCCGGCCGGGCCGCCTCGATCCCGCCCTGGCACGGCTCCATCGGCTCCTCGCCGCCCATGCCTGACCTCGGCTCCCTGTTCGGCATCCTCGCGGTATGGGCGCTTCCGGTGGTGCTGGCGGTCACCTTCCACGAGGCCGCCCACGGCTGGATGGCGGACCGGCTCGGCGATCCCACCGCCCGTCTGCTCGGCCGGGTCACCTTCAATCCCCTGCCCCACATCGATCCGATCGGCACCCTGCTGTTGCCGGGGCTCCTGGTGCTGTTCGACGCCCCCTTCATCTTCGGCTGGGCGAAGCCGGTGCCGGTGGCCTTCCATCGGCTGCGCCGGCCCAAGCGCGACATGATCTGGGTGGCGCTGGCGGGCCCCGGCGCCAACCTGCTGCTCGCCCTCGCCGCCGGATGGCTGATGCACGCGACGCTGCGGCTTCCCGCACCGGTGGACGCCTGGCTCGGGGAGAACCTGGCCAACGCCATCATCGTCAACGTGGTGCTCGCCACCTTCAACATGCTGCCGATCCCGCCGCTCGACGGCGGGCGGGTGGTGACCGGCCTGCTGCCGGGGCGGCTCGCCTGGCGTTTCGCCCGCATCGAACGCTTCGGCCTGTTGATCCTCCTGGCCCTGATCTTTCTCTTGCCGTTCCTGCTGAGGGAGCTCGGGATCGCCTTCAACCCGCTCGCGGCGGTGCTGCTGCCGGCGATCCACGCCCTCTATGATCTGGTGCTGTGGGCGACCGGATGGACAGCGTGAGCGACGCGGCGGAGGACCGGTTCATCGTCGATCTCGAGGGCTTCTCGGGACCCTTGGAGCTCTTGCTCGAGCTGGCCCGCCGCGAGCGGGTCGATCTCGCACGCCTGTCCATGCAGCGGCTGGCCGACCAGTATCTCGCCTATCTCGAGGTCCAGGCCCGAAAGCGTCTGCAGATCGCGGCCGAGTATCTGGTCATGGCGGCCTGGCTTCTCGAGCTCAAATCGGCCCGCTTGTTGCCGAGCGAATCCGCGGCAGCGGCGGCGGAGGGCGAGACGGCGCTGCGCGAACGGCTCCAGGCCCTCTCCCGCATCCAGGGCCTCGCCGCCTGGCTCGCCGCCCGTCCGCGGCTGGGGATGCACCGCTTTGCGCGCGGGATGCCCGAGCAGGGGCCGGTGGTGGCGAGCCGGCGGCTCGAGCTGGGGCTGGCCGAGCTGGTTTCCGCCTGTGCGCGCCTCTCCGGTCGCACAGGAGCCCGGGTGATCCCCTTTCCGGGCTTCGCACGGCCGACGCTCGCCGAGGTGATGGAGCGCATCAGCGGACGGCTCGGCGGGGGCTGGCGGCGGCTCGAGGAGCTGGTGGCAGACGGAGGCCCGCAGGGATCGTTGCGGCTCTTGCTCGCCTTGGGCTTTTTCGCGAGCCTGGAGCTCGCCCGGCGCGGGGAGGTGGAGCTCCGGCAGCTCCAGCCCTTCGGCGCCGTCTTGTTGCGCAGGAGGTGAGCGGGTGGAACCGGATCCGGAGGCCATTGTGGAGGCGCTGTTGTTCGCGAGCGCCCAGCCGTTGCGGGAGGAGGACGTCCAGCGGGTGTTGGAGGACCGGGCCTCGGCCCGGGAGGTGCTGGCGCGCCTCGAGGCGCGCTATCGCAACCGGGGCGTGCGGCTCGAGTGCCGAAAGGGGCTGTGGGCGTTCCGTACCGCACCGGAAGTGGCCCCGTTTCTGGCGCGGCGGGTGGAAGGCAGCCGCAGGCTGTCGCGCGCGGCTCTCGAAACCCTCGCCGCGATCGCCTATAACCAGCCCGTGACCCGGGCCGAGGTGGAGGCGCTGCGGGGCGTGAGCACCAGCAAGGGGGTGTTCGATCAGCTGCTCGCGCTCGGGCTGATCGCCCCGCGCGGCCGCAAGGAGGCCCCCGGCCGGCCGCTGCTTTGGGGCACCACGGCGGCCTTCTTGGACCACTTCGGCCTGGAGTCGCTGGAGGAGCTGCCGCGGCCCGAGGATCTCGAGGATGTCTCGGGATGGGGCTCGGACCGTCGGGATGGATAGGGGGCTTGGGGTCGACGTGCCGTTCCGTGCCTGCGACCAGCTGGATCTGGCGGCGAGCGAGGGCGGGATCGCGCTCGAGGCGGAGCGGCTGAAGCCTCCCGGTCTGCGGGTGGAAGGTCTCGGCCATCGTTTCGGCCGGCGCCAGGTGGTGGAGGGATTGTCCCTGACCATCGCCTGCGGCGAGGTGCACTGCCTCGTCGGCCCCTCCGGCTGCGGCAAGACCACCTGTCTCAGGCTCATCGCCGGGCTCGAGCCCTTGCAGCAGGGACGCATCCACATCCAGGGGCGGCTGGTGGCGGAACCGGGCTTCGGGCTTCCGCCGGAGCGCCGCAGCGTCGGCCTCATGTTCCAGGACTTCGCCCTTTTCCCGCATCTGACGGTGGCCGAGAACGTGGCCTTCGGGCTGCGCCGCCGATCGCGGCGGGAGCGCGAGCAGCGGGTTCGCGAGCTGTTGCGGCGGGTCGATCTCGAGGGCTACGAGGACCGTTATCCCTACATGCTCTCGGGCGGCGAGCAGCAACGGGTGGCGCTCGCCCGGGCGCTTGCGCCGGCGCCCGATCTGATGCTGCTGGACGAGGCGTTTTCGGCCTTGGACACCAGCCTCCGGGCCCAGATCCGGGAGCAGACCCTGGCCATCCTGCGCGAGGCCGGAACCGCCATTCTCATGGTCACCCACGACGCCGAAGAGGCGATCCGCTCGGCCGACGTCATCCACGCCATGCTGGAGGGACGCATCGTCCAGAGCGGCACCCCGGCGGAACTCTACGCCCGGCCCGCCAACCTGTTCGTCGCCGGCTTCTTCGGCCCGGTCAACCGTTTCCCGGGACGGGTGCACAACGCCCGGGTGGACACGCCCATCGGCAGCGTGGCCGCGGACGGGCTCGCCGAGGGCACGCCGGTGGTGGTGGCGGTGCGGCCGGAGGGCGTGCGGATCCGCCGTGCGAGCGACGGCTGCGGGGTGCGGGCGCGGGTGATCGTGCGCCGGGACCTGGGGCCGATCCACGTGCTCAGGCTCGCGCTGGCCCAGGGCAGCGAGGTCAAGGTGCGCGAGGCCGGCCCGGTGGAGCTCGCCCCGGGGGAGGAGGTGGAGGTGCGCCTCGATCCCGCCCATGTGTTCGTGTTCCCGGCCTGAACCGGGATCGCCCGCGCCCGGATTGCAAGCCCCAAGAGCGCTGCTATAAGGGGCGCGGAGCTCGCGCCGGGACCGCCTGGCCCTTTCCGCTTGTGCCCCATGCCCCTGGTCTTCGTCCTCGGCGGCCCCAACCTCAACCTGCTGGGACAACGGGAACCCGAGACCTACGGCCGCACCACCCTGGCCGACATCGAACGCCGTTGCCGGGAGGTGGCGGCGAGGCTCGGTCTTGGCCTCGATTTCCGGCAGACCAACTGCGAAGGCGAGCTGGTCTCCTGGATCCAGGAGGCGCGCGGGCGCGCCCAGGCGCTGGTACTCAACGCGGCGGCCTATACCCACACCTCCATAGCCGTGCTGGACGCCCTGCGGGCCTTTGACGGCATGGTGGTCGAGGTGCATCTCTCCAACATCTTCAGGCGCGAGCCCTTCCGCCACCACTCCTACGTCTCGCTGGCGGCGGACGGGGTGATCTGCGGCTTCGGCCCCTACGGCTACGAGCTCGCGCTCTATGCGGTGGCACACCGGCTCGGCGGCGACGCCGGGCCCCAGACAGCGGATCAGCGATGAGCGCCATCGACATCGACACCGCCTTGATCGAGAAGCTCGCCGAACTGCTGCGCAAGGGCGGGCTCAGCGAAATCGAGATCAGCCAGGGCGAGACCCGCATCCGGGTCGCCCGCGAGCGCATGCCGGCGGTCTCGGCGCCGGTTCCGGCGGATCGGAGCCAGGTGGCGGCGGCCGAGCCGGGTGCGATCGAGCCATCGCCTGCGGCGGAAGCCCATGGCGCGGAAAGTACGGTCACCGCCCCCATGGTCGGCACCGTCTACCTGCAGCCCGAGCCCGGGGCGCCGCCCTTCGTGCGGCCGGGCGATCGGGTCGAGGAGGGGCAGACCCTGCTGATCATCGAGGCCATGAAGGTGATGAACCCGATCCGCGCGCCCCGGGCGGGCCGGGTCGGACGCATCCTGGTGGCCAACGCCCAGCCGGTCGAATACGGCGAACCCCTGCTCGTGCTGGAGTGAGGAGCGGTCGTGATCCGCAAGGTGCTGATCGCCAACCGCGGCGAGATCGCGGTGCGTATCCTGCGCGCCTGCCGGGAGCTGGAGATCGCCACCGTGGCGGTCCACTCCACCGCCGATGTGGACGCCATGCACGTGCGGCTCGCCGATGAAAGCGTGTGCATCGGGCCGCCGCCGGCCGCCGAATCGTACCTGAATGCCGCCGCCATCCTCGCCGCCGCCGAGATCACGGGCGCCGACGCCATCCATCCGGGCTACGGCTTCCTCGCCGAGAACGCCGAGTTCGCGCGCATGGTGGAGGAGCACGGCTTCACCTTCATCGGCCCCTCCCCCGAGCATATCCGCATCATGGGCGACAAGCTGCTCGCCAAACGGCGCATGCAGGAGCTCGGCGTGCCGGTGGTGCCGGGCACCGAGGAGCCGGTCGAGGGCCCCGAGGAGGCGCGGGCGGTGGCACGCGAAATCGGTTATCCCGTCCTCATCAAGGCCATCGCCGGCGGCGGCGGGCGGGGCATGAAGGTGGTGCAGGAGGAGGGGGAGCTGCACCAGGCGCTGGAGCTCGCCCGCCGCGAGGCCAAGGCCGGCTTCGGCGATCCCCGGGTGTATATCGAGAAGTTCCTCGACCGGCCCCGCCACATCGAGTTCCAGATCCTCGGCGACCGACACGGCGGGGTGATCCATCTCTTCGAGCGCG
>JALSGW010000084.1 GCA_026982585.1 Alphaproteobacteria bacterium
CTCGCTGGTCGGGCGCAGCTCCACCGCATCCAGCGCCGCAAGCGACCTCTGGCTTGCGGCATCGAAGCTGCGCAACGCCTCCACCGTGTCGCCGAACAGATCGATGCGCACCGGATCGTCCAGATGGGGCGGGAACACGTCCACCAGTCCGCCCCGCAGGGCGTATTCCCCCCGTTCCATCACCGCCGACACGCGCCGGTAGCCCAACGCCTCGAGACGGGCCGCGAGCCCGTCCCGGTCCCGCCGCTGTCCCGGCCGCAGGGTGAGCCAGGCCCCAGCCAGCGCCGTGCGCGGCGGGATGCGCTGCACCACCGCGCTTGCGGTCGCCAGCACCAGGCGCCCGCCCCCGCCGGCGCGCGCCAGCTCCATCAAGGTGGCGATGCGCTCGGCCATGAGCTCGGCCCGGGGCGAGATGCGATCGTAGGGCAGGCAGTCCCACGCCGGATAGCGCAGCACCGCCACCTCCGGCGCGAAGAACCGCACCAGCGCCTCGAGCGCGGCCATCCTGCGGGCGTCCTCGGCGATGTGCACCACAAGCGGCGCCCGACCTTCCCGCAGCCGGCGGATCAGATAGAGCGCATCGGCCCCGGGGCGGGCCCCGTAGAGGTGCAGCAACCGTCCGGACCGCCGCCCCCCCTCCCGCACCGCCGCGGCGGCGGGATCGTTCTCCGAAATCCCCTTCGCGGTCATCGCCAAGCCCTGGGCCGGAAGCTCTGCAACAGGGCGAAGAGCGGGGTGTCGTGACGGGCCGGCAGCGGACGGCGCCCGCTGTACCAGGCGAGAATGTCCTCGTCCGCCTCCTCCAAGAGCGCTTCGAACTCGGCCAGGCGCGCCGCATCGAGACGATGGAGATAAGCGGCGGCGAACCCGCCGAGCAAAAGATCGCCCTCCAGGCAGCCGCGGTAACGGCTGCGGTGGAGGATTCGCTTTCGCACAATCCGGAGCGAGGGGTCCGACATGGATCGTATCCGCCTTCCGTCTAGATGAGATGAGGTCCCCGGGACCCACGTCGAGGGGTGTGGTGAAGGCGCACGCGCGAATCAAGCATCCCGACGATCCTTCCGCTTCGCTCCGGCGCTCCCGGCCGGCCCATCCCCTGCTCGCGCCGCTGAGCTCGCTGCCGGGTCTCGGGGCCGCCAGCGAACGCCGTCTGGCCCGCCTGCTGGGCCGGGAGGCGCCGCGGGTGGCGGATCTGCTGTTCCATCTGCCGCGCGCCGCGGAGGAGATCATCCGGCCCGAGCGGCTCACCCCGGATCTCGAAGGCCGGCTGGTGTGGCTCGAGGTCCGCATCCGGGAACATCGACCGGGTACGGCACCCCGCCCCCATCGCATCCTGACGGAAAGCCTGGGGGAGCCGCTCGAGCTGGTGTTCTTCCACGGCCAGCCCTCCTGGCTCGCCCGCCGTTTTCCGGTCGGCGAGCGGCGCCGGATCCGCGGCCGTCTGCAGCGCTACCGCGGCATGTGGCAGATCGCCCATCCCGAGACGGCGCGCTCGGGCGAGCCGGCGGAGCGGGCGCTGGTCTATCCCTTGAGCGGGGAGCTGCGCCAGCAGCCCCTGCGGCGGCTCGTGGCGGCGGCGTTCGCCCGCGTCGGGGAGGTGCCGGAATGGCACCGGCCGGAGCTTTTGCGACGACTCGGCCTGCCGTCGTTCCGCAATGCCCTGATGCGCCTGCACCAGGGTCTCGAGCCTCCCGACGGGGAGGACGGTCCGGGGCGTCTGCGGCTCGCCCTGGACGAGCTGTTCGCCCTCCAGCTCGCCCTCCAGCTCGCCCGTAAGAGCCGCAGCGACCGGCCGGGGCGGGTGCTGCGCGGGACCGGACGGCTGGTGCGGGCGCTGCTCGCCCGCCTGCCCTTCGCCCCCACCGCGGCCCAGATCCATGCCTTCGAGGAGATCCGCGCCGACCTGGCCGCCCCGCGCCCCATGATGCGGCTGCTTCAGGGCGATGTGGGCAGCGGCAAGACCCTGGTCGCCCTGCTGGCGATGCTGACCGCGGCCGAGGAGGGGCTGCAGGCGGCGCTCATGGCGCCCACCGAGGTGCTGGCCCGCCAGCACCATCGGACCCTGAGCCGTTATCTCGCCCCGCTCGGGCTGGAGGTGGGACTGCTGGTGGGCGGGGAGACGGCCGGCCGGCGGGCCCGGCTGCTCGCCGGGCTGGAGAGCGGACGGCTGTTGTTGTGCGTCGGCACCCACGCGCTGTTGCAACCGGAGGTCCGCTTCGCCGATCTGGCCCTCGCGGTGGTGGACGAGCAGCACCGGTTCGGGGTGGCCCAGCGGCTCGGCCTGGTGGGCAAGGGAGAGGCGGTGGATGTGCTGCTCATGACCGCCACCCCCATCCCCCGCAGCCTGCTGCTGTGCTGGTATGGGGACATGGCCTGTTCGCGCCTGTTGGAGAAGCCTCCGGGCCGCAAGCCGGTGGACACCCGGGCGGTGCCGATCGGGCGCATCTGCGAGGTGATCGACGCCGTCGGCCGGGCGCTCCACTCGGGCGCCCAGGGCTACTGGATCTGCCCGGCGGTGGACGCCGGCGAGATGGGGGCCGCGGAAGCCCGCTTTTCGGAACTGCGCGGCCGCTTCGGCGACCGGGTCGGGCTGTTGCACGGCGGCATGGGCAAACGGGAGAAGGAGGCCACCATGGCCGCCTTCGCCCGGGGCACGCTGCGGCTGTTGGTGGCCACCACGGTGGTGGAGGTGGGGGTGGACGTGCCCGCCGCCCGTTTCATCGTGGTGGAGCAGGCGGAACGCTTCGGCCTCGCCCAACTCCATCAGCTGCGCGGCCGGGTGGGACGGGGTGCGGGCGACGGCAGCTGTCTTTTGCTCTACAAGCCGCCGCTCTCGAGCGCCGCCCGGGCCCGGCTCGCCCTGCTGCGCGAGACCGACGACGGTTTCCGCATCGCCGAGGAAGACCTGCGGCTTCGGGGCCCCGGGGAGGTGCTCGGCGTGCGCCAGAGCGGGGTTCCCGAATTCCGCTTCGCGCGTCTGCCGCAGCACGAACCCCTGCTGCGCGTGGCCGCCGACCAGGCGCGGCGCCTCGTGGAGCGGGCTGAGCCTCCGGAGGGAGAGGAGCGGCGGGCGCTGCTCCTTTTGCTGGCCCTATTCGACCATGACGCGGCCGGGGAGCTGCTTCGGGCCGGATGACCCCTCCGGCCGCACGGCCGCCTCCGCTCGCCGACCCTGCTCGCCCGGCCTGGGCGGGGTCACGATGCCGCCCGAGATGACGAGCTTCATCCCCTCCTCGATGGACATGGAGAGGTGGACGAGCTCCCGTTTGGGCACGAAGAGGAGGAACCCCGAGGTGGGATTGGGTGTGGTGGGAAGGAAGACGTTGACCAGCTCCTCGTCGCTCATCTCCTGGATCTCGCCCCGGGTGGGGCCGGTGACGAAGGCGATCGCCCAGATACCGCGGCGCGGATATTCGATCAGCACCACCTCCCGGAAGGAGCGGGAGGATTGGGCGAGCACGGTCTCGAAGATCTGCTTGAGGGTGCCGTAGATGCTGCGCACCACCGGCATGCGCTGCAGCACCCGCTCGCCGGTGCGCATCAAGGTGCGGCCGACGTAGCCGGCGGTGAACCAGCCGATCAGGGTGAGCAGACCCAGCATCAACAGGAAGCCGAGACCCGGCAGGGAGACGGGAAGATAGGTCTCGGGATTGTAGCGCTCCGGGATGAGCGCGCTGGCCCAGTCGTCGAACAGGGCCAGCACCTGCCAGATGATGAAAAAGGTGATGCTGATCGGAGCCGTGACGATGATGCCGGCGAGCAGATAATTGCGCAGGCGCGCGAGAAAGGCGCCGAACGCCCGCCGATAGCGATGCCGCGAGCTGAGCCTGCGTTTGGTCACCGTTCCGTCCCGCATATCGGCTGCGCCGCTCGCCTCCCCGATCGGGAGCGAAACATATCCGCTTCCTGCGCCTTACGTCCAGGCCCGCCTGGGCCGCGCGGGGCAAGCGGGCGGGAGGCGCATGCCGCCCGCGGCCCTGGCGCCGGAATCGGTCATCGGCCGCATTCGATTCGAATTTGCGCAAACTTCCCGCGACTTTGTCGCCGATCGCGAATTGACACCCGTTCGCCCCCCTCCCACCCTAGCCGCGTCGTGCCGGCGAGAGCGGAGGTGGAGGAGAAGCGCCATGGCCGTGATTGCCAACACCGTCCTGGTGGTGCGGCGAATCGCCGAACTGCAGCGCCGCCGCAAGGTCCTCCTCGACCAGCGCGCCTGCCGGCAGCGGCCGCTGCCCGCCTGGGCCCTGCCGCCGCTGCAGCTGGTGGGCATGTCGGCACGCGAGCTGCGCCATCTTTCGGGCGACGGCGGCGACCACGGGGCGCTTGCGCCGGATGCCGATGCCCAGCTTGAGGAGATCGAACGCCGCATCGACGCGCTCGAGCGGGAATTGCTCTCAGCCCCCCTCGATCGCCTCGACACCATCCTGGCGGTGCTCGAGCTGGTGGTGGCCCGGGCCCGGAGTTCCGCCGACGAGGCGCCGACCGAGCCGCACCCCTTCTGCCCCCGCACCCTGCTCTTGCTCGAGCGGGTGCGGGACGAGCTGCGCCGCTATCTGGTCGCGGAACAGCGCGCCGCAAGCTGAGGCGCCCCGCCCCGAAGCTCGATCCCGGCCCGCAAGCCGGTCCCGAATACCGCGGCGGTATTCAAAGCGCATCAGGCGGTGGGCCAGCGCTTGGGGCTGCGGAGCCGCGGCATAGAGGGCCGGCTCCATGGCGTTGTGCGAGCCTTCCGGCGGGTCCGGGCGCGAACCTTGCGCGTCGGCGGGCCGCGGAACGCGGCTGCTCGCCCTCAGGACGGCGAATCCGGGGCCTCGGCGCGGGCGCGGGCGACCTCGAGCCGGCGTTCGATCCGGGCCCGCTCCTCCTCGTCCTTCGC
>JALSGW010000085.1 GCA_026982585.1 Alphaproteobacteria bacterium
CCGCGGCCTCGTGGTGTTTCCCGGCGGGTTCGGCACCCTGGACGAGCTGTTCGAGACCCTCTGCCTCATCCAGACCGGCAAGCTCGCGCCCATTCCCGTGCTGCTCTTCGATCAACGCTATTGGCGGCGGGTGATCGACTTCGAGGCCATGGTGGAGGAGGGCATGATCGACCCCGAAGACCTGCGGCTGTTCCGTTTCGTGGAAAGCGCCGAGGAGGCCTTCGCCCATCTCCGCCGGACGCTGGATCGCTCCGCCGGCGCCGATCGCGCCCTCGATCCGGGACGGCTTGGGGACGGGGCCGACCGGTCCCACATGAAGGTGGAGCGGGAGGAGGGCGGCGATGGCGGAGGAGATCCGGGAGCTTGAGATACCGCCACTGGGGTTGGGCGCATTCCTCGGTCTGCCCGAGGCGGCGCGCGGCCTCGTGTTGTTCGCCCACGGCAGCGGCTCCTCCCGCTTCAGCCCCCGCAACAGTTTCGTGGCCCGCGAGCTGCGCCGGGCCGGCTTCGCGACCCTGTTGTTCGATCTGCTGAGCGCCGAGGAAAGCGCCGATCGGCGCAAGGTGTTCGACATCGGCCTGCTCGCGGACCGCCTCCTCGCCGCCACCCGCTGGGCGCGCTCGAAGCCCGAGCTCGCGGCCCTGCCGTTCGGCTACTTCGGCGCCAGTACCGGAGCCGCCGCCGCACTGGTGGCCGCCGCCCGCGACGCCCTGGTGCGGGCGGTGGTCTCGCGCGGAGGACGGCCGGATCTGGCACGCCAAGCCCTGGCCCTGGTCCGGGCGCCGACCCTGCTGATCGTGGGCGGGAACGACCCGGCGGTGCTGGAGCTCAACGAGGCCGCCCTCTCGGCCCTGGGCGGAAGGGCCGAACTCCGGATCGTCCCCGGCGCCGGCCACCTGTTCGAGGAACCCGGAGCGATCGACCAGGTGGTCGACCATGCCCGCGAGTGGTTCCGGAGGTGGCTGACCAAACAGGCCCCGTGATCCAGCCTGCTTTCCGTCGGAGAACCGCCGCCCGCGCCTGCGACCGCGCCAAACCTCCGCTTTGGCGCGAGACCGGAGGCCGCAAGCGCACCGGGGTTCTTCGCGCTCTGGGGATGCGAAAGGAGGCGGAAAAACCCTACCGCACGCCCGACTCCTCCTGCTCCGCGGCATCCGGCGCCATCGGGGGTTCGGATCGCGGCGCGGCGACGGCCTCGCCTGGCCTCGGCCGTTCCCATCCGCCGGGCGGCGGTCGCAGGAAGAACGCCTCCACCAGCTCCCGGTGCAGATCCGGCGGGATATAGCCGGCATGCGGCTCGGCCTCCAAGGCGGCGAGGCGGCGGCGGGCGCGCTCGAGCGCCGTCGGCCGGCCGGCTTCGCGCCAGGCGTCGGGCGCCAGGCGGTCGGCGAAGCGGGGGTAGAGAAAGCCGCTGTGCATGAGCTCCAGGGTCTGCGGATGATCGAGGAAATGACCCGGGCCTTCCAGACACACCTTGGCCACCACCTCCGCGGACAGGCTCGCATCGTCCACATCCAGCGCCTTCACGGTGCGCAACACCATCCCCAACAGCTCGGCGTCCAGCAACAGACCGGGCAGCGAGAAGGCGAGCAGGCTCGCGCGCATGCCCGCCGCCTCGTAGATGATGTTGGCGCCGGAGTGGGCGATCAGGGTGTGGTTGAGGGCGTTCTCCATGCCGGCCTGATAGTCGTCGCACTTGCTGTCGGTCATGCCCGCGGCCACGCCGGTGGGGAGATCGTAGTAGCGCCCCATCTGGGCGGCCGCCGCCATCAACAGCGCCTGTTCCGGCCCTCCTCCCGACATCGCTCCGCTGCGCAGGTCGGAGACCAGGGGCCAGGGGGCGAACACCGCCGGCGCCGCGGGATCGATGCTGTGCACATAGACAAGGCCGAACAGCGACTCGGCCACCTGCTGCGCCACCGCACCGGCGAGCGCCGCCGGACTGGTGGCCCCGGCCTGTCCGGCTGCGATCAACACCACCGGCATGCCGCCCCGCACCGCCGTCTCCAGCACCCGACAGGCCTCGGGAGCGCAGCGCAGCGGCGGTACCACGTGACAGACCGGCACGCTCACAAACGGCCGCGCCCGCCAGCGGGCCTCGCAGCCGGCCAGGCGATGGAGCAGCGCGAAGGCACGCGCGAGACTGCGGGCGCTGGTGAAGCCGCAGCCCACATGCTTGCGGGTGCCCCACAGACAGGCGTAGAGGGTGTGCAGGTCCAGCTCCCGCTCCGGATCGAGATCCCGGCAGACCACCGGCCGCTGGAACAGATGGACGTGCTCGAGGCCGTCCACCGCGGCCGCGATCCGCACCAGATCGCTCAGGGTGGAAGGACGCAGGGTGCCGTCCTCCTCCACCATCTCCACCGCAGCCCCGGCGGTGGCCAGATACAGCCGCCGCCCGCCCGGCTCCAGATCCCAGGCGGGATCGCGCGCGGCCAGCAACACCTCCCGCCGCGCCCGGGCGATCACGTCCTCCACCAGGGCGCGCGAAAGACGCAACCGCCCGCGCCCGTCCACGAACCCGCCCCGGGCCGTGACCAGCTCCACCGTGGAAGGAAGCGGATCCGCGACTCCCACCTCGGCCAGCAGCCACAATGCGGTTTCATGAATCCGTCTCATGTCGGAGTCGCGCAGCAGAGCCAGCCGACCGCCTTCCACACCGGGCCGCACCGGGCCCGCTCCGGCCTCCGACGGTCCCTCCCCGCGACGCCTGGCCGCACGCCCACCGCGCCGTCCCGCACCGATCCGTGCCGTCGCCATCGCGCCCTCCCGAGCCGCGATTCCGGGCGCCACAGTGCGCCCGCAGGGCCGGCCGGACAAACGAGTCTTGCACCTCATATGATGAATCGATTTCATGTGAGGGGATGTGACGGGAGGCAGCGGTGGCATCGCAACTTCCGGCGCTCAAGGCCCTGCGGGCGTTCGAGGCGGCGGGGCGGCACGGCAGCTTCCGCCTTGCAGCCGAGGAATTGTGCGTGACGGAGTCGGCGGTGAGCCACCAGGTTCGGCGGCTCGAGCGCGAGCTCGGGGTGGCGTTGTTCGTGCGCCGCGGCCGGCGGGTGGAGCTGAGCCAGGCCGGGGCGTTGTTGCATCCGGTGGTGAAGGACGCCTTCGATCGGCTCGCGCGCGGCGCCGCTCTCGTGCGCGCCACCGGTTTCTCCGGCGAGCTCACGCTTCAGGTCTACGTCTCGGTGGCGGTACGCTGGTTGCTTCCGCGGCTGTATCGCTTCCACGACCATCACCCCGACATCGCCATCCGCCTCAGCACCAGTTATCGCGGATGGGATTTCGAGGAGGATTTCGCGGACTGCGGCCTCATCTACAAGAAGCCGCCGCTTGAATCCCGCTATCATTACGTGCCCTTGTTCCGGGTTCCGGTGTTCCCGGTGCTCAGTCCCAGACTGATGGAGGGGCGCCGCTTGCGCCCGCAGGACCTCGCGCGATTGCGCATCATCCGCATCGCGCCGGTGGACGACGACTGGCAGCGGTGGCTGGAGGCGGCCGGCGTACCGGGGCTCGAGGGGCGTTCGGGGCCACGGTTCGACACCTATCTGTTGGGATTCGAGGCGGCGGTGGCGGGCGAGGGGGTGGTGATGGCGGCCGAGTTCCTGGTGCGCAGCGACCTCGAGACGGGGCGGCTGGTGCGTCCCTTCGCGCTCGAGGTGATGCAGCGGGGCAGCTGGTATCTGGTCTTCCGCAAAGAACGGCGCCACGATCCCCGCATCAAGCGGCTGGCGGCGTGGCTGCGGCGGGAGGTGGCCCAGGATCCGCTGCTGGCCCGCTATGCGTGGACGGGTTGAGGAGCCTCCGAGGCCGAGGGGAGAGCTTGGCGATGGATCGGGACGAATGGCAGCGCGGGGCGGTCTTTCGCACGGTGGTCCGCCCCGAATGGATCGACTACAACGGCCACATGAACGTGGCCTACTACGTGCTGGCCTTCGATCACGCCATCGATGTGTTCTACGACGCCCTCGGCCTGGGCCGGAGCTACGCCGAAAGCGGGAAGGGCAGCATGTTCGCCCTCGCCCTCAAGGTGGACTATGTGCGGGAGGTGCGCGAGGGCGATCCGCTCGTGATCCGCACCTGGCTGGTCGATGCCGACCACAAGCGCATCCACTACGCCCAGACCATGGAGCACGGTGCGCAGGGGTATCTGGCCGCCCGCAAGGAAGGGTTGAGCATCCACGTGGACCTGACCACCCGCAAAAGCGCGCCCTTCTCCCCCGAACAGCAACGCCGCATCGAAGCCTGGCGCCAGTGCCAGGGCGTGATCGAGCGTCCCGACTGGGTGGGGCAGGTCATCGGCATCCGGCGCCGGCATGGAAGCTGAGGGCGTAGAGCGCGGCCGCCACGGCGGTGGCCAGGTTGAGGCTGGAGACGCCCGGGCGCATGGGAAGCGCGACGCGTTCCACCGCGCGGGTGCGGATTTCCGGCGACAACCCCTGGCGCTCGGAGCCGAAGGCGAGCACCGCGTTGCGGGGGATCCGTGCCGGATCCAATGCAGCGCCTTGGGGATCGAGGGCGAAGATCGGGTCCTGGAGGTGCTCGATCGACTCGAGCGTCAGCACCGGGAGTGCGAAATGGAGACCGGCTGCGGTCCGCACGGCGGTCGGATGCCAGGGGTCTGCGCCCCCGAACACCAACACCCCCCTTGCCTGGGCGGCCGCAGCCACCCGCACCGTCGCCCCGAGATTGCCCAGATGCCGCGGCCGGTCGAGCAGCACGGCCGGGGCTGCCTCCGCGGCCGCGAAATGGGCCAGGCCCGTCTCGGGGCGGCGGGCGATGGCGAGCAGGGGCGTGGGCGGCGGATGCGGCGCGAGTTCCCGGAACAGCTGTGCCGGGACCGCGGTGAGCAGCGGG
>JALSGW010000086.1 GCA_026982585.1 Alphaproteobacteria bacterium
CTCCCGCAGCAGCTGCAGGGTCGGGGCGTGGTGGCGCACCTGCGCGCGCGCGATTCCCACCGCGCCTGCGAGGGGCAAGAGGAGGGCAGCGAGGGCGGCGGCGAGGGCGAGGTGGCGCAGGCGGAGGAGGCGGCCTGCGTCGGCGGGCGGCGGCGCGGCCAGGGCCACCTCCGGCCAGCTCTGGGCGAGCTCCTTCTGGAAGGTTTCGGCATTCCCCCGCCCGGGCTGGAAGGTGACGTCCAAAAGCTTGGGCAACGCCGCCTCGATGAGGGCGGGGTCGGCGTCCCTGGGCACGGCCACCAGCTCTCGCAGCTCGGGTCCGCTCAGGACTTCCACGAAGGCGACGTCTGCGCGCGCCTCGAGCCAGGCCCGCAGCGCCGGCAACTCCTCGCCGCCCGCGGCCAGGGTGAGGGTGAGCGGGGTGCGGGCGAGTTCCCGGAGCCGCTGGTCGAACACCAGCGCCGCCTGGGCGGCGAGCAGGGCGAGCAGCACCCCGGCTGCGACAAGCGCGGGCTGCAGCCGCAAGGCCGGGCCCCGGAAGAGGGGAAGGTCGAGCGTGGTGCCGGCCATGGTTCACCCGGTCGGGGAGAGCTCCAGGGGCTCCTGATGGAGGAGGCGGCCGCCGTCGATCTCGAACAGCTCCACCTCCGGCCGGCGCAACACCTCCCGGCTGTGGCTCGCCACCAGCACCGCGGTGCCCTCCCGGGCCAGCTCGGCGAACAGGGTCAGCACCCGCTCGGCGCGGCTGCGGTCGAGATGGCTCGTCGGCTCGTCCGCGAGCAGCAGGGCGGGCCGGTGGACCACGGCCCGGGCCACCGCTGCGAGCTGGCGCTGGCCCATGGACAGTTCGGCTGCCGGCACCTCGAGCAGGTCGCCGAGCCCGAGCCACCAGAGCAGCTCGCTCGCCGCCGCCAACAGCCGCTCCTCATCCCAGTCGGCGATGCGCAACGGCAGCGCGACATTGTCGAACAGCGAGAGATGATCGACAAGGCGCAGGTCCTGCGGCACCAGCCCGATGCGCCGGCGCAAGGCCGCCCGCTCCTCCGCCGCCAACCTCGCGACCTCGCGCCCGAACAGGTACAATTCGCCCCGCACGGGTGCCTGCCTCAGGGCGGCGAGGTGGAGGAGGGTGGTCTTGCCGGCGCCGCTCGGCCCGATCAGCAGCGCGAGACAGCCGGCCTTGAGCCGCAGGTGGATATCGTGCAGAACCTCGGCGCCTTCGCCGTAGCGGAAGGCGACCGCGCGCATGACGAGGACCGTGCTCGGATCCACGGACACCGTTTGGACCTTGACGGCGATGGGCCCGATCGACCATGGCACATTTGCGGTTGGGCGTCCAGCCGCGCGATCAACCTGAGCGCGAGACGAGGGGATGAACGAGGAGGTCGGCGGCGGGGAGATGGTGATCGGCTGTGCCGCCTGCGGCACCCGCTTCCGGGTCCCGGTGGATTCCCTGCGGCCCAACGGCAAGCTCGTCAAATGTTCCAAATGCGGCCATCGCTGGTTCCAGGAGCCGCCGCCGGAGGTGGGCGAGCCGGTGCCGGAGGAGGTGCGCAAACCGCCTCCTCCCGAGGGTGCGAGGGCCGGTGCGCCGGACGGGCGCCGGCTCCGGGTGCTGGGCTGGGCGCTGCTCCTCGTGCTGCTCGCGGCGAGCGGGCTCGTCGTGGTGGGGCGTCATGCGATCGTCGCCCGCTGGCCGGAGGCGGCGGCGTTCT
This sequence comes from Alphaproteobacteria bacterium, assembly GCA_026982585.1. GTDB lineage: Bacteria > Pseudomonadota > Alphaproteobacteria > Geminicoccales > Geminicoccaceae > HRBIN39. Next base: position 1,716 of record JALSGW010000086.1, read on the forward strand.
ATGCCCGGCTGGGACTGCCGGTGGAGCTCGAGCTCGGACTCGAGATCCGCGACCTCGAGGCGCGGCGGGTGGAGGACGGCGGCCTCTCCACCCTGGTGGTCCAGGGGGTGATCCACAACCGGTCCGGGGCGCCGCGGCTGGTGCCGCCGATCCGGGTGCGGTTGCTCGACGAACAGGGGCGCGAGCTCGCCTTCGGGCTCTATCGCGCCGAGCGGGAGCGGCTCGAGGCCGGCACCATCACCCGCTTCGAGGCGCGCCTGGACGAGCCGCCGCCGGCTGCGGTGCGTTATGAAGTGACCTTCCTCAAGCGGCCGGAGGTGCGGTGAAGGGGCCGGCGTCGGAGTTCATGGCCGTCGCCCTCGAGGAGGCGCGCGCCGCCGCGCAGGCGGGCGAGGTGCCGGTGGGGGCGGTGCTGGTGGACGATGCCGGTCGCATCCTGGCCCGGGCGGGCAACCGGGTCGAGCGCGAGCGGGATCCCACCGCCCATGCCGAGCTCCTGGTGTTGCGGGAGGGCGCGCGACGCCTCGGAACACCGCGCCTGGTCGCCTGCGATCTCTACGTCACCCTCGAGCCCTGCCCCATGTGCGCCCATGCGGTGGCGCTCGCCCGCATCCGGCGCCTCTATTACGGTGCCGGGGATCCCAAGGGGGGCGGGGTGGCCCACGGCCCCAGGATCTTTTCCAGCCCAAGCTGCCATCACCGGCCCGAGGTGTACGAGGGCCTGTGCGAGCGCGCGAGTGCGGAGCTGTTGCGTGCCTTCTTCCGGGCGCGGCGCGGGTGATCAGCTCCAGGGCCCGCGGCGGGTGATGGGGACGCTGCCCCGCCGTGCCGCACGGCCTGCGGGTCGCGGGGCGGCGGAGCGCAGCGCCAGCAGCCGCCGGATGCGCTCTCGGGTGGGCGGATGGGTCTGGAACAGCCGCGCCATTTGTCCGCCGCTCAGCGGATGGACGATGAACAGCGCCGCAGTGGCGGGATGGGCCTCGGCGCTCGCAAGCGGCCGCCGCCTCGCCCCGGCCTCGATGCGCTCGAGCGCCCGGGCGAGCCAGAGGGGATCGCCGCAGATGGCCGCACCCACGCGGTCCGCCTCGAACTCCCGCGCCCTCGAGATGGCGAGCTGCACCAGCGTGGCGGCGAGCGGGGCGAGGATCATGAGCAGCAGCGAACCCACGAGACCGAGCGGATTGTCGCGATGGTTGGTGCCGCCGAAGAAGAGGAAGAAGTTGGCGAGAAAGCCGATCGCCCCGGCGAGGGTGGCGGCCACCGTCATGATCAGGGTGTCGCGGTTCTTGATGTGGGCGAGCTCGTGCGCGATCACCCCGGCGAGCTCGTCGCGATCGAGCTCCCGCACAAGGCCCCGGGTCACCGCCACCGCCGCATCGCGGGGGCTGCGGCCGGTGGCGAAGGCGTTGGGCTGATCGCTTTCGATGATGTAGATGCGGGGCGTGGGCAGTCCCGCCCGCCGGGCGAGATCCGCCACCATGCGGTAGAGCCCGGGCGCGTTCCGTTCGGTGACGGGTCGGGCTCCGTGCATGGCCAGGACGAGACGCGAGGAGTTCCACCAGGCGAAACCGTTCATGCCCAATGCCAGCACAAGGGCGATGATCGCTCCCGCCTCGCCGCCGAGCAGGAAGCCGACCGCCAGGAACAGCGCCGTGAGCGCCGCCAGCAGCAAGGAGGTCTTGATGGCACCCATGACCGTCCGGAAGGTTGACCCGGTCCTTCTAGCTGGTGTGGGGGCCGCCCGCCGCCAAGGGGGGGAAGGATGGCCGTGGTGAGGAAGGAAGACGGTGCCGCGGTGGAAGCGGGCGCTCCGGCCGAAGCCGTCTTGCGGCGCAACGTGGCCCTGCTCGCGCTCGCCCAGGCGCTGTTCTTCATGGGCAACGCCACCATGATGAGCACCTCCTCCCTGGTGGGGCTGGCGCTTGCTCCCGATCCGGCCATGGCCACGGTGCCCTTGGGCCTCCAGTTCGGCGGCATCATGCTCGCCACCTATCCCGCCTCGCTGCTCATGAACCGCATCGGCCGCCGGGCCGGCTTCTGGATCGGCGCCGCCTTCTGTACCGCGGGCGGGCTGCTCGCGGCGCTCGCCGTGGGGTGGGGAAGCTTCGTCTTGTTCGCCCTCGCGTCCCTGCTCTATGGCGTGTTTGCCGCCTTCGGCCAGTACTACCGGTTCGCCGCCGCCGATGCGGCCGAGGTGGTGTCCGCCGAGCTGCGGTCGGCGGCCCGGGCGCGGGCGATCGGCTGGGTCATGGCCGGAGGGGTGCTGGCGGCGGTGCTGGGACCGGAGCTCGCGCGCAGCACCAGCACGCTCCTGCCCGCCACCCCCTTCCTCGCCAGCTATCTGGCGTTGGCGGGCCTCGGCCTGCTCACCGCGCTGGTGGTGGCGGGAATCCGGCTCCATCCGGCTCCCCACCGCCTCGGCATGGCGCACGGCGCGCCCTTCGCCGCCATCCTCAGCAGGCCCGGCATCCGTGCCGCCATGGTGAGCGCGGTGCTCGCCTATGTGGTGATGAACCTGCTCATGACCTCCACCCCGCTCGCCATGAGCGCGGCCGAACACCGTTTCGACGACACCGCCCGGGTCATCCAGGCGCATCTCTTCGGCATGTTCGCGCCCAGCTTCCTCACCGGCCATCTGATCGCCCGCTTCGGCGCCTCCCGGGTGGTGCTGGCGGGAGCGGGGCTTGTGGCCCTGTGCGTGGCGCTGGCGCTCAGCGGTATCACCGTCGCCGCCTTCGCAGGCGCGTTGTTCCTGCTCGGGGTCGGCTGGAACTTCATGTTCGTGGGCGCCACCGCCCTGCTCACCGAACACCACCGGCCCGAGGAGAAGGCCCGGGTGCAGGGATTGAACGATCTGCTGGTCTTCCTCGGGGTGACCGTCTCCGCCACCGCCTCGGGTGCCCTGCACGAGCTGTTCGGCTGGCGGCTTCTCAATCTCCTGGTGGTGCCGGCCTTGGCTTTGGTGGTGCTCTCGGTGCTGGCGGCGGACCGGCGGCTCAAGGCCGATGGTGCCCTCGCCGAACGGAGCGGGTCGTGAACCCCTTCGGGCGCGAAGTCCGCAGCAGGCGGTACCGGATCGACAAGGGG
>JALSGW010000087.1 GCA_026982585.1 Alphaproteobacteria bacterium
CAGAGCGGGACCCTGAGGGGCGGCCAGGAGACCACCATGGCGGTGAAGCTCGAGCCCGGCCAGTATGAGCTCTACTGCCCGATCCCGGGCCACCGCGAGGCCGGCATGCTCACCGTGGTGAGCCTCGAGGGCTGAGGCGGAACGGGCGCCGCCGGGACATCCTGCAGGGGCCCGGGGTCCGCCGGGTTGGCCCCGCCTTGCGTGTGCCGGCGCAAGAGGGCGGTCAGTAGACGTCCTGGCCGCCGTTGACTGGGATTTCCGCGCCGGTGATGTAGGACGCCTCCTCGCTGCACAAATAGAAGATCACCGCCGCCACCTCCTCCGGGCTGCCGAGGCGCCTGAGCGGGATCCGTTCCACCAATGCCTCGGTGCCCGGGGAGAGGATGGCGGTGTTGATCTCGCCGGGACAGACCGCATTCACCCGAATGCCGAGATGGGCGAGGTCGGCGGCGAGCTCGCGGGTGAGGCACCAGAGTGCGGCCTTGGAGGTGCTGTAGGCGCTGCCGGCGAAGGGGTGGACGCGGTGGCCGGCGATGGAGGTGAGGTTGACGATCGAGCCCCGGCCCTCGGCGAGATGGGGCGCACAGGCGCGGCTGAAGAACACCGGGGCGAAGAAGTTGATGCGGAACACCCGCTCCCACAACGCCATGTCGCCATCGAGACAACCCAGGCGGCTGCCGTCCTCGGCCTTGGGCGAGAAACCGGCGTTGTTGACGAGCGCATGCAGCGGCGAGCCGGAGAGCAGCTCCTCGAGCCTCTCCATCGCCTCCGGCAGCCGGTCCGTCTCGGCGAGGTCGATGGTGATATGGGCGTGGCGCTCGTTGCGCGGACACTGGGGCGGCACCGGTTCCCGGGAGCAGGTGATGGCGCGCCAGCCGCGCCGCACGAAATAGGCCGCCGTGGCGTGGCCGATGCCGCGGCTCGCACCCGTGATGAAGACGGTCTTGCGCTCGCTCATGACCGCATCCGCTTGCTCGGGCCCCCTCTCCACACTAGCCGCCAGAGGAAGGCTGACAAGCCGACCCGTCCCGCTCGGACAGCACGCTTGACCTTGTTTCAAATGAAACTAAGCTCGCCTTGATAGCGCGGCGACCCCGACGCCGCTTCTCCGGACGAGGTCGAGGAGGCGGACATGCGCAAGCCGATCAGCTTCCCCCGCATCGAAGGCCGGGCCCCGCGCCAGGCCCATGCCGATTTCCCGCGCGAACTCTACGAGCGCGAGCTGGGCCGGGAGGGCTTCTTCGGCCCCGCCACCCACATGTACCACCAGCATCCGCCCACCGGCTGGACCTCCTTCGAGGGGCCGCTCCGGCCGCGGGCCTTCTATCTCGCCCGCATCGAGGACACCCATCCCTCCCCCTTCGATGCGGTGCGGTTCCTCTTCAACGCCCATTGCAAGATGCGCTTCTGGCGCGCGCCCAAGACCATGGATCACCTGGTGCGCAACGCCGATGGGGACGAACTGCTGTTCGTCCACCGGGGCCGCGGCCATCTGTTCTGCGACTACGGCCATCTGCCGGTGGCGGAGGGCGACTATGTCATCCTGCCGCGCAGCACCATGTGGCGGCTCGAGTGCGAGCAGCCGATCACCGCACTTCTCATCGAGGCCACCAATTCCAGCTACATGCTGCCCGAACGCGGCATCCTCGGCCATCACGCGGTGTTCGATCCGGGGGTGCTCGAGACCCCGCACATCGACGACATGTTCCGGGCCCAGTACGACCTGCCCGGCCCCGGCGGCAGCTGGCGGGTGCGGGTGAAGCGCCGCGACCAGATCACCACCGTCACCTATCCCTTCAATCCGCTCGACGCGGTGGGTTGGAAGGGCGATCTCGCGGTGGTGCGGCTCAATGTCAAGGACATCCGGCCGCTCGCCTCCCACCGCTACCATCTGCCGCCCTCCGCCCACACCACCTGGGTCGCCCATCGATTCGTGGTCTGCACCTTCTGCCCGCGCCCCTTCGAGACCGATCCGGGCGCGCTCAAGGTGCCCTTCTTCCACAACAACGACGACTACGACGAGGTGATCTTCTACCATGCGGGCGACTTCTTCTCGCGGGACAACGTGGAGCCGGGGATGGTGACCTTCCATCCCTGCGGTTTCACCCACGGTCCGCACCCCAAGGCGCTCAAACGCGCCTTCGAGCAGCCCAAGAGCATGACCGACGAATATGCGGTGATGATCGATACCCGCGACGCCCTCGAGGTGGGCGAGCTGCCGGCGGGAATCGAGTGGGAGGACTATCCCTCCAGCTGGCAGGTGCGCGCGTGAACGACTCGGCCGCGGGGCGGGGCGTTTTCGAAGGCGTGCCGACGACAGACGCGATGGGAGGTGCTGGACGTGAAGCTTGCGAGCCTGCGCGAGGGCGGACGGGACGGCCTGTTGGTGGTGGTGTCCCGGGATCTCACCCGGGCGCTTGCGGTGCCGGACATCGCACCGACCCTGCAGTCCGCCCTCGATCGCTGGGCGGAGGTGGAGCCCGGGCTTAGGGCGGCTGCGGTGGCGCTCGAGCAGGGCGAGCCGCCGGGCTGGTTTCCCTTCGACCCCAGCCGGTGTGCGAGCCCGCTTCCGCGCGCCTACCAGTGGGCGGACGGCTCCGCCTATCTCAACCACGTGGAGCTCGTGCGCAAGGCGCGCGGCGCCGAGATGCCGCCCTCCTTCCTCCACGATCCGCTGCTCTACCAGGGCGGCTCGGACGGCTTCCTCGGTCCCACCGAGGACATCGCCGTGCCCGACGAGGCGTTTGGCATCGACTTCGAGGCCGAGGTGGCGGTGGTCACCGACGACGTGCCCATGGGCGTGGATGCGGAGACCGCGCTCAGGCACGTCAAGCTCCTGATGCTGGTCAACGACGTCAGCCTGCGGCATCTGGTGCCGGGCGAGCTTCAAAAGGGGTTCGGCTTCTTCCAGTCGAAGCCGGCCTCCGCCTTTGCGCCGGTCGCGCTCACCCCGGACGAGCTCGGCGACGCCTGGCGCGACGGCAAGGTCCATCTGCCGCTCCGCTCCTACGTCAACGGCGAGCTGTTCGGATGTCCGGACGCGGGGCGGGACATGAACTTCCACTTCGGCCAGCTGATCGCCCATGCGGCCCGCACCCGCCGGCTCGGCGCGGGCACCATCATCGGCTCCGGCACCGTCTCCAACCGCGGCCCGGACGGCGGTCCCGGGCGACCGGTGGCGGAGGGTGGTGTGGGCTATTCCTGCATCGCCGAGCAGCGCATGGTGGAGATCCTCCGCCACGGCAGGCCCTTGACGCCGTTTTTGCGCTACGGCGACCGGGTGCGCATCGAGATGCGGGATCGGGAGGGGCGGTCCCTGTTCGGCGCCATCGACCAGAAGGTGGTGCCCGCCTGAGCCCTCACCCGCCGAGATGGGGCCAGATCAAGGGTCTGAGCTGCGCCTCGAGCTCGCTGTCGGGCACGCCGGTGAGATCCTTGGTCACCTCCTGGCGCACCACCTCCCGCACCCGATCGCTCAACGCCGCCCTAAGATCGCCGATGGTGCGCGGCGCCGCCACCAACACGAGCTCGTTGAACCGGCCGCGGTGGAGCTCCTGCTCCAGCAGCGCCGCCAGATGGCGGGCGAAACGCTCCTTCTCCACGCGTTTGGGATCGGTATCCGGCTCCATGGCGTGGCGGCCCTGGTCGTGCAGCCGGTTCTGGGTGCGGCCCGGCTTGTCCGCCGTCAGGTCCATGGCCTTGAGCCGCGCCGCCTCGGACACCTCCTCCCGGACCGGGACGATGCGGTGATCGGCGCCTTCCGCGCGCAGGATGCGCGCCCGCGCCCCGTCCGCGACCACGATCCACACCTTGCGTCGCGCCATCGCTGTCCTCCGACCGCATTCACTCCTCGCGATCCTCGGTCAAGATGTCGTAGACCGCGGCGACACGGCCCGAGAGCGACCGCTCCGCCTCCCCGAGCCGTTCCCCCGCGCCTGCCGCCCAGGCCAGGGCCTGTTCGATCTCGCCGAAGGTGGCCCCGGTGCGCAGGATGCGCAGATGTTTGAGCGGATCGTCCCCGCCGACCAGCTCGGCGATCTCCGAGAGGGTCGGCTGGGCGTGGGGTGAACGGCCTCGTCTCGCCGGCATCGCGCCCCTTCCATGCGGTCGGATCACATCCCCTTCCACAAGAAGGGGATTTTCCCGCCGCAATCAAGCGCCGAGCCGACCGGTGGGTTCCGGAAGATCAGGACGGCGCCCGATCCGGATCTGGAAACCGGATCGCCCGCGCCAGATAACCCCCGTCCACGGCGAGCACGTGGCCGGTGATGTAGCCCGCCTCCTCGCCCGCGAGAAAGGCCGCCGCCGCCGCCACCTCCATGGCGGTGCCGTAGCGGCCGAGGGGCACGAAGGACTCCCAGGTCCGCCACACCGGCGGCGGATGCAGCGCCCGCGCGAGCGGGGTGGCGATGGGCCCCGGGGCGATGGCGTTGACGGTGATACCGTGGGGGGCGAGCTCGCTCGCCGCGGTCTGGGTGAGGCTGATGAGCGCCGCCTTGGAGGCGCCGTAGGCGACGCGGTGGTGGGCGGCGCGCAGCCCCGCCACCGAGGCGATGTTGATGATGCGGCCGGCGATGCCGGCCTCGATCATGCGCCGGGCGCAGGCCTGCAGGAGCCGGAAGGGGGCGAAGAGGTTGACGGCGAAAATGCGCGCGAAGTCCTCCGGCCGGTGGTCCAAAAGCGGCCGCTGCAGGCCGATGCCGGCGTTGTTGACCAGGATGTCCACGGAAGCCTGGCGCTCGGCCAGCGCCCGCGCGATCTGCTCCCCCTCTGCGAGGTCCACCACCGCCAAC
>JALSGW010000088.1 GCA_026982585.1 Alphaproteobacteria bacterium
GGAGCGCCGCCCTGCCGGGTCCGGCGAGCGCCAGCAAGGGAAAGCGCGCATCGGAGCCGCCGGCAGCAGCCCCGCTACCAAGGCAGAGCTGCGGCTGGACCGACATGCATCCGCCCCGCTTCCCGCCCGGGAGACCTCCTTCGCGGATCCCGAGGCGGAGCGGCTGCCGTCTTCGCTCCCCGTGGACCCCGACCCAAAGCGTGGTCTCGGTGCTCTTCTTCGGGGAAGGCCCCGTGGGCCGGCGCTGGTCTCCGTCCTGCAAGAGGCGGCGTGCCGCCGAGCCCCAGCGCGCCATGCAGGCGCCATCCCGTTGCCGCCGCGGACGGTTCGAGCCGGGATCGTCTCCCGACCGGCTGTCGCAGACGCGCATGCGCAGAGCGCAGCCAGGTCCGGCAAGGCGCGGCCCGAACAGATACGGCAAGGTGCGGCGCGAAGCGGTTCCCGCTTGCGCGCACGCGCAGAGGGAGTTGGACCGGTGGCCGCGGTCCAGGGGTTCGGGGTTCTGTGCGCAGCCGCCAAAGCGCGCCGGCAGCCGAGGTCGGGATGTTCGGACCGAAGCGGCATGGGCGCGCTTTCGGACATGCCGGCGAAGGGCGGAGGTACGCGCGCGGATGGTGGTGGGGCGACAGCCACCGCGTGCGCCGGATCGGCGCTGGATCGCGAACAGAGCCGGTCGGCATGCGTCGGTCGGTTCGCTCGGCGGCCCCTGCCGCCTCCCGCTTCGGCTGCCGGCCTGGAGGCTTTCGAAGCCGCCCGCTGGGGCTTATGGTGTCTGGGGACGCATGGGCCGGGCGTGCGCGGAGGGGGTATGACCACGAGCGAGGAGCATCGGGCCAAGAAGGCGCGCATCAAGGCGGTCAAGGATCGCCTCTATGCCTCCAAGACCCGGGAGAAGGGGCTGATCCTGGTGCACACCGGACCCGGCAAGGGCAAGACCACCGCCGCCCTGGGCCTGGTGTTGCGCGCTCTCGGCCACGGGCTGCGGGTGGGGGTGGTGCAGTTCGTCAAGGGCCGGCGGGAGACCGGAGAGCGCCGTTTTCTGGAGCGCTTTTCGGAGCTGGTGGAACTCAAGGTGATGGGGGAGGGGTTCACCTGGGAGACCCAGGATCTCGAGCGCGACCGCCGCGCCGCCCGGGCCGCCTTCGCCGAAGCCCGGCGCATGCTGACCGACCCCACCCTGCACCTGGTGGTGCTGGACGAGCTCAACATCGTGCTGCGCTACGATTATCTGCCCGTGGCGGAGGTGGTGGAGGCGCTCCGCTCCAAACGGCCCGAGCTGCACGTGGTGATCACCGGCCGCAATGCCCCCGAGGCGCTCATCGAGCTGGCCGATCTGGTCACCGAGATGAAGCTCGTCAAACATCCCTTCCGGGAAGGTGTGCGCGCGCAGCGCGGGATCGAGTACTGAAGGTCGGGGATGGCCGCCGTCGCCCTCATGGTCCAGGCGACCGCCTCGGACGCCGGCAAGTCGCTGATCGTGGCCGGCCTCGCCCGCGCCTTCGCCCGCCGCGGGCTCAAGGTCGCACCCTTCAAGCCCCAGAACATGAGCAACAACGCGGCGGTGGCGGTGGGCGGCGAGATCGGTCGGGCCCAGGCCCTGCAGGCCCGCGCCGCCGGATTGGTGCCGCGCGTGGACATGAACCCGGTGCTGCTCAAGCCCGAGGGGGACGGCCGCTCCCAGCTGGTGGTGCGGGGCCGTGCCCAGGGCTCGGTGAGCGCACGCGCCTACTACCGCCTCAAGGACCGGCTCCTGCCCGAGATCCTGGCGAGCTTCCATGCGCTTGCGCGCGATGTGGAGCTGGTGCTGGTGGAAGGGGCGGGCAGCGCCTCGGAGGTCAATCTCCGCGCCGTCGACGTCGCCAACATGGGCTTCGCCACCCGGCTCGGGCTGCCGGTGGTGCTGGTGGGCGACGTGGAGCGCGGCGGCGTGATCGCCGCCCTGGTCGGCACCATGGCCCTGCTCTCGGCCGAGGAGCGGGCCCTTGTTGCCGGCTACATCGTCAACAAGTTCCGCGGCGACCCGGAACTGTTTGCAGAGGCCCGGAGACTGGTCTCGGAGCGGACCGGCCTGCCCTGCCTGGGGGTCGTGCCCTGGTTCGACGAGGCGTGGCGGCTTCCCGCCGAGGACGTGCTGGGACTCGACGAACGCGCACGGGCCCGCTCCGGGGCGCGCATCAAGGTGGCGGTGCCCAGGCTTCCCCGCATCGCCAACTTCGACGATCTCGACCCCCTCGCCCAGGAGCCGCAAGTCCACCTCCGCCTGGTGCCGCTCGAGCAGGCGCTGCCGCCGGATACGGATCTCGTGCTGTTGCCGGGAAGCAAGGCGGTGGTGGCGGATCTCGAGGCGCTCCACCGCTCGGGCATGCACGCCTGCATCCAGGCGCACAGGCGGCGGGGCGGCTGGGTGGTGGGCCTGTGCGGGGGTTATCAGATGCTGGGCACGCGGGTGCGCGATCCCCTCGGACTCGAAGGACCGTCGGCAGAGGCCCCCGGCCTCGGCCTTCTCGAGGTGGAGACGGTGCTCGAGACCGACAAAAGGGTGCGGCTGCGGCGCGGCCTGAGCTGGCTCGGGGTGGAGGTGGAGGGCTACGAGATCCACCTCGGCCGGAGTTTCGGGCCCGGGTGCATGCGGCCGGTGGTGGAGGGCGAGGACTGGCGCGATGGGGCGCGGAGCGCCGACGATACGGTCTGGGGCACCTATCTGCACGGCATGTTCGCAAACGACGCGTTCCGCGCGCGCTTCCTGACCCGCCTCGGGGCCCGCGCCGCGATCGCCTATGAAGCGGAGGTGGACCGCACCCTGGACCGGCTTGCGGCCCATCTCGAACGCCACCTCGACCTCGATGCCCTCATCGGCCTGGCGCGGCCGCCCAGACCATCAGCGCCGCGGTGAACAGCACCAAAAGGCGGAAGGCGGTGCCCGCGAATGCGAGCGCCGCATCGATGTCCTCGGCCCCAAGATCCGCCTTGCCCTGCCCGATCCAGGGCCCGTCCACCGTTTCGTGGCGGTAGATGCGGGGGCCGGCGAGCCGGTAGCCGAGTGCGCCGGCCAGCGCCCCTTCGGGATAGCCGGCGTTCGGCGAGCGGTGCTTGCGGGCATCCCGCATCACCACCTGGAGCGCCGCGCCGGCGCGGCTGTGGGGAAGGAGCGCCGCCGTGGCGAGGAACAGCAGCGCCGTGATGCGGGCCGGAAGGTATTGGAGCAGGTCGTCGAGGCGGGCGGCCGCGGCGCCGAAATGCCGATAGGCGGGACTGCGATAGCCCCACATGCTGTCCAGGGTGTTGGCCGCCTTGATCACCAACAGCCCGGGAAGACCGAACATGAGATAACCGAACCAGGGCGCCACCACCCCGTCCGCGAAGTTCTCGGCCAGGGATTCCACCGCCGCCCGCGCCACCCCGGCGCGATCGAGCGCCTCCGGATCGCGTCCGACGATGTGCCGCACCGCACCGCGTCCTCGCTCGAGATCCTGGCGTAGCCCCTGTGCCACCGCCGCCACATGCTGGCGCAGGCCCCGGTAGGCCAAAAACAGGCTCGCCACCAGGCCGCTCGCCGCCCAGCCCCAGCCCCACGACCACAGCAGCCGGTCGATCAGGAACCCCAAAAGGGCGGCGCCGGACACGAGAGCGAAGGTGAGCGCCGCGCCCAGCATCCGCAGCGCACGCGCCCCGGCTGGGGCTCTGCGGCTCCTTCGTTCGAGCGCTGCCGCAAGCCGTCCGAACAGGGCGACCGGATGGGAAAGGCGCCGCCACAGCCAGGGAGGATCGCCCACCAGCGCGTCCACCACCAGCGCGAGCAACAGCGCCTGGAGAAGGAGCACCGGATCGTGGAGCAGCATCGACGGCGTCCCGAAGGAGGCGGCCTTCAGCGGATCCGCCGCCCCGGCCTCGCCTCACACGTTGAAGCGAAACCGGCACACATCGCCGTCCTGGATCCGATAGTCCCGCCCCTCGAGCCGCATGCGGCCGGCCTCCCGCGCCCCTGCCTCGCCGCCCAGGGCCACATAGTCCTCATAGGCGATCACCTCGGCCCGGATGAAGCCCCGCGCGAAATCGCTGTGGATACGGCCCGCCGCCTCCACCGCGGTGGTGCCGCGCGGCACCGTCCAGGCGCGCGCCTCCTTGGGGCCGGCGGTGAAGAAGGTGATGAGACCCAACAACCGGTAGCCCTCCCGCAGCACCCGGTTGAGGCCCGGCTCCGCAAGCCCGAGGCTCTCCAGATATTCCCGCCGTTCCTCCGGCTCGAGCGCGGCGAGTTCGGCTTCGATCTTGGCCGAGATCACGAGCACCGGCGCACCCCGCGCGCGCGCCGCCTTGGCCACCTGCTCGCTCCAGCGGTTGCCCGCCGCCACCGCCTCTTCCTCCACATTGCACAAGATCAAAACCGGCTTGGCGGTGAGCAGGTGGAGATGGCGGACAAGTATCTGTTCCTCGGCGTCGAGCGGCACCGAGCGGGCGGGAATACCGGCTTCGAGCGCCGCGCGCAGCCGGTCGATCAAGGCGAGCCGGGCCCGCGCCTCCGGCACCCCGCCCCGCGCCTTCTTGATCCATCCCTCGGCCTGGCGCTCCAGGCTCTCGAGGTCGGCGAGCAACAGCTCGGTCTCCACGAGCTCGAGATCCCGCACCGGATCCAAAGATCCCTCCACGTGGCTCACCTCCCCGTCCGGAAAGCAGCGCAGCAGATGGAAGATGGCGTCCACCTCGCGGATCGCGGCCAGGAACCGGTTGCCGAGGCCTTCGCCGTGCGAGGC
>JALSGW010000089.1 GCA_026982585.1 Alphaproteobacteria bacterium
CGATGAACCGATCGAGCTCGGCCTTGGACTCGCTCTCCGTGGGCTCGATCATCATGGTCTCCATCACCGGCCAGGACATGGTCGGGGCATGGAACCCGAAATCGACCAGCCGCTTGGCCGCATCCTCCACGGTGAGGCCGGTGCGTTTCTTGATCGCCCGGAAATCGATCAGGCACTCGTGCGCCACGCGCCCCCGCTCGCCCCGGTAGACCACCGGGAAATGCGGTTCGAGCCGATCGGCGACGTAGTTGGCGTTGAGGATCGCCACCTTGCTCGCCCGGGTGATGCCCTCGGCCCCCATCAGGGCGATGTAGGCCCAGGAGATCGGCAGGATCATCGCCGAACCGTAGGGCGCCGCGGACACCGTCCCGACCTCGCTGCCCTCGCGCGCATGGGGATTGACCCCGGGCACCACCGGGTGGCCGGGCAGGAAGGGGGCGAGATGGGCCTTGACGCCGATCGGGCCCATCCCCGGTCCGCCGCCGCCGTGGGGAATGGCGAAGGTCTTGTGCAGATTGAGATGGGCCACGTCGGCGCCGAAGTCCGCCGGCCGGGCGAGACCGGCGAGCGCGTTCATGTTGGCGCCGTCCAGATACACCTGGCCGCCATAGCGGTGCACGAGTTCGCAGATCTCCCGGATCGATTGCTCGAACACCCCGTGGGTGGAGGGATAGGTGATCATGAGGGCGGCGAGCCGGTCCGCGTGGGCCCGGGCCTTGGCCTCGAGATCGCCCAGATCCACGTTGCCCCTGGCATCGCAGGCCACCGTCACCACCCGCAGCCCGGCAAGAGCCGCGCTCGCCGGATTGGTGCCGTGGGCGGATGAGGGGATCAGGCACACGTCCCGGTGGCCTTCGCCGCGGCTCTCGTGCCAGGCGCGGATGACGATCAGACCCGTATATTCGCCCTGGCTTCCGGCGTTGGGCTGGAAGGAGATGGCATCAAAGCCGGTGATCCGGCACAGCCAGCGCGCGAGTTCCTCCATCAGCCGATGGTAGCCCTCCACCTGCTCGCGCGGGGCGAAGGGGTGGGGTGCGGCGAAACCGTCGTAGAGGATGGGCTCGAGCTCCACCGCGGCGTTCAGTTTCATGGTGCAGGAGCCGAGCGGGATCATGGAACGGTCGAGGGCCACGTCCCGCTCGTGCAGGCGCCGCAGATAGCGCATCATCTCGGTCTCGCTGCGGTAGCGGCGGAAGACCGGATGGGTGAGATAGGGGCTCTTGCGGCGCAGCCCGGCGGGGATCGCCTGCGGGGCCTGGGCGAGCAGCTCCTCTACCGACGCCCCCTCGACCCCGGCGAGCACCTCGAGCAGCTCCGCCACGAGCTCGGGCGTGGTGAGCTCGTCCAGGGACAGGCCGAGCCGATCGGGCCCGATCGGCCGCAGGTTGATGCGCCGCGCCCGCGCGCGGGCGAGGGCCGCTTCGGCAGCGCCGGGCATGCGCAGGGTGAGGGTGTCGAAGAAGGAAGGATGGGCGACGGCGATCCCGGACCGGGCGAGTCCGAAGGCGAGCGCCCGGGTGAGATCGTGCACCCGCTCGGCGATCCGCCTCAGCCCCTCGGCCCCGTGCCACACCGCATACAGGCCGGCGATCACCGCAAGCAGCACCTGGGCGGTGCAGATGTTGCTCGTGGCCTTTTCCCGGCGGATGTGCTGTTCGCGGGTCTGCAGCGTCATGCGGTAGGCGGGACGGCCCCGGGCGTCCCGGGAGACACCGATCAGGCGGCCCGGCATCTGCCGCACATAGGCGCTTTTGGTGGCGAAGAAGGCCGCATGGGGGCCGCCGAACCCCATCGGCACCCCGAAGCGCTGGCTGGAACCGAGGACGATGTCGGCCCCCATCTCGCCCGGCGGCACCAGCAGACACAGGGCGAGCAGATCGCTCGCCACCGCCACCACCACGCCCCGTTCCTTGAGGGCGGCGATCTGGGGCCTGAGGTCCCGCACCGCCCCGCTCGATCCGGGATAGGACAGGAGCGCCCCGAACGCCTCCACCTCGCGCCAGCTCTCCGGATCCCCTTCCACCACTTCGATTCCCAAAAACCGCGCGCGCGTGCGCACCACCGCCTTGGTCTGGGGATGGGTGTCGGCGTCGATGAGAAAACGCTGGGAGCGGTTGCGGCCGACCCGGCGCGCCATGGTCATGGCTTCGGCGGCCGCGGTGGCCTCGTCCAGCAGCGAGGCGTTGGCCACCTCCATGCCGGTGAGCGAGGCGGTCATCTCCTGGAAGATCATGAGCGCCTCGAGCCGCCCCTGGCTCACCTCCGCCTGATAGGGGGTATAGGCGGTGTACCACCCCGGGTTCTCGAGGATGTTGCGCCGCAAGACGGCGGGCAGTTCGGTGCCGTAGTACCCCATGCCGATCAGCGAGCGGAAGCGCTGGTTGGCCTCCGCATAGCCGGCAAGGGTGCTGCGGACCTCCCGTTCCGAGAGCGGGGGCGGCAGGTCGAGAGGCTCCGAGAGACGGATCCCCTCCGGCACCACCTGGTCGATCAGCTCCTCGAGATCGGCGACGCCGATGGTGCGGCACATCGCCGCCACCTGCTCGGCGTCGGGACCGATGTGGCGGTCCGCAAAGCTCCAGGCCTGCTGCCCGGCGGAGGTGCGCTCGTGCGCCGACATGGCAACATCCCCTCAGCCCAGCGATTCGACGAAGGCGCGATAGGCGTCCGCGTCCATGAGCTCCTGGAGCTCCCCGGGATCCGCAAGGCGCAGGCGGAAGAACCAGGCGCGCCCTTCCGGATCCTGGTTGACCAGCTCCGGCTGGCCGGGAAGCTCGCCGTTCACCTCCACCACCTCCCCCGAGACCGGGGCATAGACCTCGCTCGCCGCCTTGACGCTCTCCACCGTGGCGGCTTGTTCGCCTTTCGCCATCCGCCTTCCCACCTCGGGCAGCTCCACGAACACCACATCGCCGAGCTGGTCCTGGGCGTAGTGGGTGATGCCCACCGTGCCGACCTCGCCCTCGACCCGGATCCACTCGTGCTCACGGCTGTAGTACACGCTCATGCTCCACCTCCCTGGCGGCGATAGCGATGGGGAACGAAGGGCAGGCTCACCACCCGCAGCGGCATGCGGCGGTCGCGCACCACCGCCGTGAGCGCGGATCCCGGCGCGGCCAGGCGAGCCTCCACGTAACCCAGGGCGATGGGGGCGCCGCAGGTGGGACCGAAGCCGCCGCTCGTCACCCGGCCCACCGTCCGGCCCTCGGCATCGGCGAGCGAAGCCCCGGCGCGCACCGGCTGGCGCCCCTCGACCTTGAGACCCACGAGCCGCCGCGCCGCTCCTTCACGAAGCTGACGCAGGATGATGGCGGCACCCGGAAATCCGCCTTCTTGCCGGCGCCGCTTGCCCACCACGAAGCCGAGCCCCGCCTCCACCGGGGTGGTGGAGGCGTCGATGTCCTGCCCGTAGAGGCACAGCCCCGCCTCGAGCCGCAGGGTGTCGCGGGCCCCGAGGCCGGCTGGGGCCACCTCCGGCTCGGCCAGCAGGCGGCGGAACAACGCTTCGGCCCGCGCCGCCGGCACGGCGATCTCGAACCCGTCCTCCCCGGTGTAGCCGGTGCGGGAGATGCGGCAGGCGACATCGGGCAGCTGGAAACGGCCCGTCTCCATAAAGCGCAGCCGCACCGCCTCCGGCACGAGCCGCGCGAGCACCGCGGCCGCCTTCGGGCCCTGGAGCGCGATCAACGCCTCGTCCTCGAGAAGCCGCACCTCCACCTCCCGCGGCAAGGACGCCCGCAGATGGTGGAGATCGCTCTCCCGGCAGGAGGCGTTGACCACAAGCCGCAGCCGCCCCGCCTCCTCACAAGCGACGATGAGATCGTCGAGGATGCCCCCCTGTTCGTTGGTGAACACCGTATAGCGGCAACGGCCCGGGGCGAGCTCCCTGACGTCGGACGGCACGAGCGCCTCCAGCGCGGCCGCAGCCCCCGCGCCGGAAAGCATGATCTGGCCCATGTGGGAGACGTCGAACAGGGCGGCGCTCGCCCGACAGTGGCGGTGTTCGGCGAGGATGCCGCCCCGGTACTGAAGCGGCATTTCGAAACCGGCGAACGGGACGAGCCGGGCGCCCAGTTCGCGGTGCAAAGCGTGAAGCGGTGTGTGGCGCAAGCTGTTCATGACGGGACCCACAGGCACGCGCATGCCCCCATCGCATGCGCGCCCCCTCTGTCCCGGCCACCTGAGAGATTCCGGAGCCGCGCTCCGTCCCCTTCGGTGGGGTGCCGCCGCACCCGCTCTCCAGAGGGTCCAACACCGCGTGGTCCTTTTGCCTGAGAGTTTCCGGGGCGGTTGCTCCTTCGGCGCCGGCCGCAGCGGCCCTGCCGCCCGCCGGTCTCTCCCACGCGGCTTCCCGGACCGCGATCAACACTAAACGGCCTAGCTCGCCGGTCAAGCCTCACCCGCTCCGGCCCGCTCCGCCCCCGCATCGGCGAAAACCGCCATCAGCTCCACCTCCGCGGAGAAGGGAAACTGGTCCAGCGGCGTGAGCTGCACGAGCCGGTAGCCGCGGGCGCAGAGGGCGCGCGCGTCGCGGGCGAAGGTGGCGGGGTTGCAGGACACGTAGAGCAGCCGCGGCGCCCATCCGGGATCGAGCTCCCGCACCTGCGCCCAGGCGCCCCGGCGGGGAGGATTGAGCACCAGCACATCCCACGGCCCCTCCTCGGCGAGCAGGGGACGACGTTCGAGGTCGCGCCGCACCGCGCCGACCACCGCGCTGTTCCCGAGCGCGCGCCGCAGTGCGGCGATA
>JALSGW010000090.1 GCA_026982585.1 Alphaproteobacteria bacterium
CCTCCTCGGCGCCCCACAGCGGCAGCACCCAGCCCCGCACCCAAAGCTCCTGCGCCTTGAGGGCGAACCGCGCCCATCCCTCCAGCTCCTGCAGCCAGAGCTCCTGGACCCCGGTCCAGCGGTGGAGCGCCAGCTCCCACAGCGCGTCCGGATCCGAGGCCTTGCGAAGGCGCCCGCGGTCGCCCTCCTCCGGAGCCAGCAGGGCTCCCAGCAGGGCGAACCGCCGTGCCCCGAGCTCGACCAGCTCCGCCCATACCAGCCGCTGCACCTCGCATACGGTCGCCCACGGCGATCCGGGAATGTCAGCGGCCTGCCCGCTCGCCTGTACCATGACCATCTCCTCCGAAGGCATTTGCTGCATTGCAACAACGATCTAGGTCGGCCCGTCGCCGTGCACCAGGGCCGCGCGCGATCGGAGACGCATGGTCGCAGGCGGCTCGCCGCGGCCATGGTGCCGGGAACGTTCCCCGGCCGCGGGCGGAAAGGGCCTGCTTGACAGCGGGCCTGTGCGGTGGAAGCGGGGTTGCGGTCGGAAGGAGACGGAGGTCATGGCCGAGGCGTGGATCTGCGACTTCGCCCGCACCCCCATCGGCCGCTACGGCGGTGCCCTTGCCGCGGTGCGGGCGGACGATCTCGCGGCGGTGCCGATCAAGGCGTTGCTCGGGCGCCATCCTGCGCTGGCCGAGGCGGTGGACGAGGTCATCCTCGGCTGCGCCAACCAGGCCGGCGAGGACAACCGCAACGTCGCCCGCATGGCGTCCCTGCTCGCGGGTCTGCCCGTCGAGGTGCCGGCGGTGACCGTGAACCGTCTGTGCGCCTCCGGCCTCGAGGCGGTGGGCCAGGCGGCGCGGCAGATCCGGCTCGGCGAGGCGGAGGTGGTGATCGCCGGCGGCATCGAGCACATGACCCGGGCGCCATTCGTGATGGCCAAGGCGGAGGCGGCCTTTTCCCGCAACGCCGAGATCTACGACACCACCATCGGCTGGCGTTTCGTGAACCCCGCAATCGAGCGCGCCTACGGCATCGATTCGATGCCGGAGACGGCGGAGAACCTCGCAGCCGAGTTCAAGGTCGCGCGCGCCGACCAGGACGCCTACGCCTACCGCAGCCAGATGCGGGCCAAGCGGGCCCAGGAGGCGGGCTTCTTCGCCGAGGAGATCGTCCCCGTCGAGGTACCGCAGCGGCGCGGCGAGCCGCTCGTGGTGGCGCGCGACGAACATCCGCGGCCGGACACCACCCTCGACAAGCTCGCCGCCCTGCCCACCCCCTTCCGCGAGCCCGGCACCGTCACCGCCGGCAACGCCTCCGGCGTCAACGACGGCGCCGCCGCCCTGCTGCTCGCCGCCCCTGCCGCCGCCGAACGGCTCGGGCTGCGCCCGCGCGCCCGGGTGCTGGCGATGGCCTCCGCCGGGGTGCCGCCGCGCATCATGGGCTACGGCCCGGTGCCGGCGATCCGCAAGCTCTTGGATCGGCTCGGGCGGCGTTTGGCGGAGGTGGAGGTGCTGGAGATCAACGAGGCCTTCGCCGTGCAGGTGCTCGTCTGTCTGCGCGAGCTCGGCCTCGCCGACGACGCCGAGCACGTCAATCCCAACGGCGGCGCCATCGCGCTGGGCCATCCCCTCGGCATGAGCGGGGCGCGGCTGGCGCTGACCCTGGTGCACGAGCTCGAGCGGCGCGGCGCCCGTTTCGGCGTCGCCAGCCTCTGTGTGGGCGTCGGCCAGGGGCTCGCGCTGGCGGTGGAGCGCCTGTAGCGGGACGGTGCCCGCTTCTCAATCGCCGGTTGGCCTTGCGCAGCTGCCGTCGCTCCCCACATGAGAAGTGCGCCGGCCGCGGTGCCGTTTCGGGCCGGGGCCGGTGGTCCGCTCGTATGGAGGGACGCGGATTGCGGGGAGAATCGACATGGATCTCGAGAAATACACCGAACGCGCGCGCGGCTTTCTCCAGGCCGCCCAGCAGCTGGCGCTCCGGGAAGGCCACCAGCGCTTTCTTCCCGAGCATATTCTGAAGGTGCTCCTGGACGATCCCGAGGGTTTCGCCGCCCATCTCATTCGCGATGCCGGCGGCGATCCCAAGCTGGCGCTCGCCAACGCCGAGCTCGCCCTCAAGAAGCAGCCGAAGGTGGAGGGCGCGGGCGCCGGCCAGCTCTATCTCGCGCCGGAGACGGCGCGGCTCTTCCAGCAGGCCGAGGAGGTGGCGAAGAAGCTCGGCGATTCCTACGTCACCGTCGAGGCGTTGCTGCTCGCCCTGGCGCTGTCCGCAAGCGAGGCCGCCAAGGCCCTCAAGGACGCCGGCGTGAGCGCCCAGAGCCTGAATGCCGCCGTCGGCCGCATGCGCAAGGGGCGCACCGCCCAGAGTCCGACCGCCGAGGAGGGCTACGGGGCGCTCGAGAAGTTCACCCGCGACCTCACCCAGGCGGCGCGCGACGGCAAGCTGGATCCGGTGATCGGCCGCGATGAGGAGATCCGCCGGGTGATCCAGGTGCTCTCCAGGCGCACCAAGAACAACCCGGTGCTGATCGGCGAGCCGGGCGTGGGCAAGACCGCCATCGTCGAGGGTCTCGCGCAGCGCATCGTCAACGGCGACGTGCCCGAGGGGCTGCGCGACAAGCGGGTCTTGGCCCTCGACATGGGTGCGCTCCTCGCCGGCACCAAGTTCCGCGGCGAGTTCGAGGAGCGCCTCAAGGCGCTGTTGCAGGAGATCTCCGCATCCGAAGGGGAGATCATCCTCTTCATCGACGAGCTCCACATCATCGTCGGCGCCGGCAAGGCGGAGGGGGCGATCGACGCCTCCAACATGCTCAAGCCGGCGCTCGCCCGCGGCGAGCTGCACTGCATCGGCGCCACCACCCTGGACGAGTACCGCAAGTACATCGAGAAGGACGCGGCGCTCGCGCGGCGCTTCCAGCCGGTGTTCGTCTCCGAGCCCACGGTCGAGGACACGGTCTCCATCCTGCGCGGGCTCAAGGAGAAGTACGAGCTCCACCACGGCGTGCGCATCACCGACGGCGCCATCGTCGCCGCCGCCGCCCTCTCGCACCGCTACATCACGGACCGTTTCCTGCCCGACAAGGCGATCGATCTGGTCGACGAGGCGGCGGCGCGCAAGCGCATGCAGATCGATTCCAAGCCGGAGGAGCTGGACGAGCTGGATCGCCGCATCATCCAGCTCAAGATCGAGCGCGAGGCCCTCAAGAAGGAGACCGATCCCGCCTCCAAGGAGCGGCTCGAGAAGCTCGAGAAGGAGCTCGCCGAACTCGAACAGCAGGCGGCCGAGCTCAACGCCCGCTGGCAGGCGGAGAAGAAGAAGCTCGAGGAGGTGCGCAGCCTCAAGGAGCAGCTCGATCGCGCCCGCATCGAGCTCGAACAGGCGCAACGGCGCGGCGATCTCGCCAAGGCGGGCGAGCTCGCCTACGGCGTCATCCCCGACCTCGAACGGCGGCTCCAGGCGCTTGAGGGGGAGGGGGCGGCGCGCATGGTCTCCGAGGAGGTCACCGCCCAGGACGTCGCCAACATCGTCTCGCGCTGGACCGGCATTCCGGTCGACAAGCTCATGGAGGGCGAGCGGGAGAAGCTGCTGCACATGGAGGACAAGCTCAGGGAGCGGGTGGTCGGCCAGGAGGAGGCGATCCGCGCCGTGGCGCACGCGGTGCGGCGGGCGCGCGCCGGGCTGCAGGATCCCAACCGCCCCATGGGCTCCTTCCTCTTCCTCGGCCCCACCGGCGTCGGCAAGACCGAGCTGTGCAAGGCGCTCGCCGAGTTCCTGTTCGACGACGAGCGGGCGCTGTTGCGCATCGACATGTCGGAGTTCATGGAAAAGCACGCGGTGGCCCGCCTCATCGGCGCGCCGCCCGGCTATGTCGGCTATGAGGAAGGGGGGGTGCTGACCGAGGCGGTGCGGAGACGGCCCTATCAGGTCATCCTCTTCGACGAGGTGGAGAAGGCGCACCCGGACGTCTTCAACGTGCTGCTCCAGGTGCTCGACGACGGACGCCTCACCGACAGCCAGGGCCACACGGTGGACTTCCGCAACACCCTCATCGTGCTCACCTCCAACCTCGGCTCCGAATATCTCGCCGCCCTGCCCGAGGGCGCACCGGCCGAGCGGGCGCGGGAGCAGGTGATGAGCGTGGTGCGGGCCACCTTCCGGCCGGAGTTCCTCAACCGGCTGGACGAGATCATCCTCTTCAACCGTCTCGGCCGCGAGCAGATGCGGGAGATCGTCGACATCCAGCTCAAGCGGCTCGCCAAGCTGCTCGAAGACCGCCGCGTCACCCTCGTGGTCTCGGACGCGGCGCGCGACTGGCTGGCCAAGGTCGGCTACGATCCCGTCTACGGCGCGCGCCCGCTCAAGCGGGCGATCCAGCGCCATCTGCAGGATCCGCTCGCGCTCCTCATCCTCGAGGGCAGGATCAAGGAGGGGGCGACGGTGGAGGTGGATGCGGACGAACAGGGGCTGCGCATCAACGGCGAGGCGGTGATGCGGCTTGCGGCCTGAGCCGGCCCGCCTCGATGCGCTCCCGCAACGCCCTGCCCCTCCCGGGGGCGGGGCGAATGCATTATGTTGGCCGCAGTATCCGTCGGGAGCGTCGCCTGTGGCCGAACCCGCCGAAAAGTTGAAGTTCATGACCGTCGCCGAGTTCCTGCGCTGGGACGACGGCACCGACCGCCGCCACGAACTCGTCGGCGGCCGGCCGGTGATGATGGCCCCGCCCTCCCGGCTGCACGGG
>JALSGW010000091.1 GCA_026982585.1 Alphaproteobacteria bacterium
CCTGTCCCGGCTCCGCCCGCTGTGAGACCCGCAGCAGGCGGGAGCCGGCCCAAGCACCGTGGCCGAGGCGGGCGGTGAACAGCTCGTCATGCATCGGATCGAAGGTAAGCGCCAGCTCCACCCGGCCGTCCGCCAGGAAGGCGAGGGCGATCGACCAGTAGGGGATGCCGCGCAGGAAGTTGGCGGTGCCGTCGATGGGATCGAGCAGCCAGCCCTGCTGGCCCAGCTCGCCGCCGCCTTCCTCGCCGAGGAAGCGATCCTCGGGAAAGCGCTCGAGGAGCCGCGCCCGCACCAGCTGCTCCACCTGCCGGTCGGCTTGCGAGACCCAGTCCTGCGGCCCCTTTTGCGTCACCGCGAGCCTGTCGCGGCGATGGAACGCCCCAAGCGCGAGCGCCCCCGCCTCCCGGATCGCCTCCTTCGCCACCTCGAGCCGGCTTGTGATGTCCTCCTCGCCCATGGTCGCCCTTCCTCCGGCGCATCCCCGGGGATGTTTCGCGCCTGCAACAGCCGGCGCGAGCCGGCTGCATCCTAGCCTCTCCCGGGCTGCACAGCATCCCCGGATGCAGCGCTGCTTCGTCCTTCGGGCGCGCGGGCGGGATGGAGACCCCGCATGTCGTTTTTCGGCAGGCGGCCACACATTCGTTCGGCGATGCGGAAGGCGGTTGGCGCAACCGCGTGGGTTCCCATCTCCCGAATCGAAGCGAGCTTGGGGCGGAGGTCGCATGAAGGCCTGCGGGAGTGTGCGAGGGTGGTGGAACGGCGGCGCCAGCGGTCGCGGGTGTGTGCCCTTGCGGGCGGGGAGGTGAGCGGTGCGGCCGCGCGACTGGATCCCCTGGCGGCCCGGCAGGCCCGGGCGCTTCGAGCTCGGCACGCGGGTGATCGCCCATCGCGGTGCCGCCGCCTATGCGCCGGAGAACACCCTGGCCGGGCTTTGCGTGGCCTATCTGTTGCGGGCGCGCTGGGTGGAGTTCGACGTCAAGCTGAGCCGGGACGGCATCCCGGTGCTGTTCCACGACGAGAAACTCGAGCGCACCACGAGCGGACGCGGGGAGCTGCGCGACCACGATCTGGCCCAGCTGCTGACCCTGGATGCGGGCAGCTGGTTGCACGAGGCCTACAGCGGGGAAGGCGTGCCGACCATGGAGGCGGCGGTGCGCCTGGCGCTCACCCTGGGGCTCGAGACCAACATCGAGATCAAACCCAGCCCGGGCCGCGAGGCGGAGACGGCGGAGGCGGTGATCGAGCTGCTCGACCGCATCTGGCCGAAGGAGCGGCCGGCTCCCTTGATCTCCAGCTTCTACCCCAAGGTGCTGGAGGTGGTGCGGGACCGGGCGCCGGTGCTGCCCCGGGCCTTCCTGTCCTTCACCGTGCCGGCGAACTGGGCGGAGATCATGGTCGAGCTCGACTGTGTCGCGCTCCACCTCAAGGAGACGAGCCTCGACGAGGACACCCTGGCGGCCTTCCGGGAGCAGCAGGTTCCGGTGGTGGCCTTTACCGTCAACGATCCGGAGCGTGCCCGCTGGCTCGTGGAGCGGGGGGTGCGGGCCATCGTCACCGACCGTCCGGACCGGATCGCCGAGGCTGTGGGAGAGCTTCAATACCGGCGCAGCAATCCCACCAACTTGCCCTGGATCTTCACCTGGTGCGGGCCGAAGATGCGGGTTTCGTGAGCCGGATTGGCGGCCTCCAGGGCGATCGACGCACCGCGCCGGCGCAGGCGCTTTAAGGTCACCTCGCGATCCTCGATGAGCGCCACCACGATGTCGCCGTTCTCGGCGTGCTCGGTGCGCCGGATCACCACATAGTCGCCGTCCAAAATCCCCGCCTCGACCATCGAATCGCCCACCACCTCGAGCACATAGTGCTCGCCCTGGCCGAGGAAGAAGCCGGGCACCTCGATCACCGTACTGGTGTCCGCAAGCGCCTCGATGGGTGTTCCGGCCGCGATCCGCCCATAGAGCGGCAGCTGGGTGGAATCCCGCACCCCGGCAAGCGGCGTGCGCACGGCCTTGAACGGATAGCGCACCACCTTTCCGGCATCCTCCGCGCGTTCCGCCGTCCACCCCTCCTCCGGCGGCGGCCGCAGCACCTCGATCGCCCGAGCGCGATAGGCGAGCCGGCGGATGTAACCCCGCTCCTCGAGCCCCGAGATCAACCGGTGGATGCCGGACTTGGAGCGCAGCCTGAGCGCGTGACGCATTTCCTCGAAGGAGGGCGGCACCCCATGCTCCCGCTTGTAGGCATCGATGAATCGAAGCAGCTGCAGCTGGCGCTGGGTCAACACCACCGCTCTCCCCGGGAGACCGCCGGACACCCGAATGTTCTAGTTTAGTTCTCTCGCAAGGTCAAGCGCCGCCCGCTCGGCATCATGGCCCCCGGTGCCGACGTCGCCCCTTGACCTTCCCACCGCGGGAAGCGCCATGTGCAGCATGGGAGCCCGTGGGACGGGCTGGAGACAGGGGAGCGCAGCCGCCATGACCACCGGGACGGGCCTGGTGCGGGATCACACGGCCGCATGCGCGTGCGGTCTCGAGCGGGAGATGCGGGAGATCCGGGCGCTGATCGACCGCACCGCGGAGGAGCGGCTCACCGAACTGCTCGGCATCACCGCCCGGATCGCGGATCTGGTGGCCTTCGCCGAGACCATGCCGCCGGAGCGCTGGCTCTCCCGGGCCAAGGAGCTGGTGCGGCGGGATCTCGCCCGGGTGCTGCACCGGGAGCTGGACGGTTGGGAAGCGCTGTTGCGCCGCATGGAGCAGCTGGAGGGGCGGGCCGAGCGGCGCTGCGCCCGACACCGAGGCGGCCTGCCGCCGATCCCGGCCGCTGCGGCGAGCCGGCCGGATGCCGCCCTCTCCTAGCCCCTGCCGAGGGCTCCCGGAGCGAGCGCGGCGCCGCGAGGGCGGCCTCGTTTGGGAGAGAGGCGGTGGTGCGGCGGCGGGCGCGAGATGCGGAGGATGAGCGATGACGGCGCTTGAGCGCGCACGGGGTACGCGGCGGGACTTTCTCGAGCTCACCGCCTGGTCGACCCTGCTCGTGGGTGGGGCCGCGGCGCTGTGGCCGTTCGTGGACAGTCTCAACCCGGCCGCCGACGTGCGGGCGCTCGGGACCGTGGAGGTGGATCTCGAGCCGATCGCGGTGGGCCAGCGCATCACCGTGGTCTGGCAGGGCAAACCCGTATTCATCGTCCACCGCACGCCCGAGGAGATCGCCCTCGCCCGCGCCGACGACGGCAATCCGGAGCTGCGCGATCCGGCCCCGGACTCCGAGCGGGTTCAGCGCCCGGAGTGGCTCGTGGTGATCGGCATCTGCACCCATCTCGGCTGCGTGCCGCTGGGTCAGCGCGAGGGGGAGCCCAGGGGCGGCTGGAGCGGCTGGTTCTGCGCCTGCCACGGCTCCCACTACGACACCGCAGGCCGCGTCCGCAAAGGGCCCGCGCCCAAGAACCTCTATCTGCCTCCCTACCGATTCCTGGACGATGCCCTGATCCGCATCGGCTGAGCACCCGGTCTTCCAGCCCAACCCGCTTCCTCCCGGCGCTTGCCAAGGGCGGTCCGGCACCGCAGATTGGCCGCCGAAGACGGGAGGGGATGAGGCATGAGCCGGGTGCCGGTGACGGTGATCACGGGCTTTCTGGGCGCCGGCAAGACCAGCCTGGTGCGCCACCTGCTGGCCCATGCCGGGGGCCGCCGCATCGCTCTTGTGATCAACGAATTCGGCGAGCTCGGGGTCGACCGGGAGCTGCTCGCGGGATGCGGGCTTGTGGGATGCGCCGAGGAGGAGGTGGTGGAGCTTGCGAACGGATGCATCTGCTGCACCGTCGCCGAGGACTTCCTGCCCACCATGCGGCGCCTGCTGGACCGCACGCCTCCTCCCGACCACATCCTCATCGAGACCTCCGGCCTCGCCCTGCCCAAGCCGCTCATCAAGGCCTTCACCTGGCCGGAGGTGCGCACCCGTGCGACCGTGGACGGGGTGATCGCGGTGGTGGATGCGGCCGCCACCGCGCGCGGCCTGTTCGCCCCCGATCCCGAGGCCACCCAAAGGCAACGCGAGGCGGATCCGGCGCTCGACCACGAAAGCCCGCTCGAGGAACTGTTCGCGGAGCAGCTCGTGGCCGCCGATCTCGTGGTCTTGAACAAATGCGATCTCGTCTCCCCCCCAGACAAACAACGCGCGCTTGCGGCCGTCCACGCCCACCTGCGCCCGGCGGTGCGGGTGGTGGAGGCCCGCTTCGGGCGCCTTGATCCGAGATTGCTGTTGGGTCTCGAGCGGGCCGCCGAGACCGATCTCGATTCCCGGCCCTCCCACACCGACCAGGAGGAGGAACACGAACACGACGATTTCACGAGCCTCGTGCTCGATTGGGGTGAAGTGCCGTCGCGCGAACGGCTGATCGCGGCGCTCGCAGAACTGGCCCGCGATCAGCCCATCTACCGCGCCAAGGGCTTCGCGGCGCTTGCGGGCAAGCCGGCGCGCTTCGCCGTCCAGGGGGTGGGAGGCCGCATCGAGGGTTATTTCGACCGCACCTTCCGGGCCGGGGAGCCGCGCCGCACCCGGATCGTGGTGATCGGAGCGCGCGAGCTCGACGGATTGCGCACACGGGCGCGCTGGGCCGAGCTCCTGGCCGGATGAGGCGGTTTGCGGCGGGCGGCGGAGAAGCGTTCGGGAGAGGGCGGATGC
>JALSGW010000092.1 GCA_026982585.1 Alphaproteobacteria bacterium
TCGCCCTCACCGACCGCGCCACCCTGGCGGGGGTGGTGCGCGCCCATCTCAAGGCCGAGGAGCTCGGGGTGCGGTTTGTCGTCGGCTGCCGGCTCGATCCCGAGGACGGCCCGCCGCTCCTCTGCTGGCCCACCGACCGCGGCGCCTACGGCCGCCTCGCCCGCCTGCTCACCCTGGGCAAGCGGCGCGCCCCCAAGGGGGCGTGCCGGCTGCGGCTCGCCGAGGTGCTGGCGCAGGGCGAAGGCCTGTTGTTCGCCCTGCTGCCGCCCGCGGATCCGGCCGCCTCCCCCTTTGCGGACCAGGCGGAGGAGCTGGCGCGGGCGCTGCGCGGCCGCCTGTGGCTGGTGGTCCACCGGCTCTTCGAGCCCCGGGAAGAGGAGCGGCTGGATCGCATGGCGTCCCTCGCCCGGCGCCTGCGCCTGCCGCTGCTCGCCGCCAACGACGTCCACTACCACCGCCCCGAACGCCGCCCGCTCCAGGACGTGCTGGTCTGCATTCGCGAGGGCTGCACCATCGAGGAGGCGGGTGCGCGGCTGTTCCCCAACGCCGAGCGCCATCTCAAGTCCGCCGCCGAAATGGCCCGGCGGTTCGCGGACCTGCCCGAGGCCCTTGCGGCCGGGCTCGAGATCGTCGAGCGCTGCCGCTTCAGCCTGCGCGAACTCGCCTACGACTATCCGGTCCGCGAGGACTACGACGGCCGCACGCCGCAGCAGGAGCTCGAGCGACGGGTGTGGCGGGGAGCCGAGGCGCGCTATGGCGACGAAATCCCGGAGCGGGTCCTGCGCCAGCTCCGGCACGAGCTCGCGGTCATCCGCGAGCTCGGCTTCGCGCCCTATTTCCTCACCGTCCACGACATCGTCCGCTTCGCCCAAAGCCGCGGCATCCTCTGCCAGGGGCGGGGATCGGCGGCCAATTCGGCGGTCTGTTACGTGCTCGGCATCACCGCCGTCGATCCCGCGCGCATGGACCTCCTCTTCGAGCGCTTCGTCTCCGCCGAGCGGGGCGAGCCGCCGGATATCGACGTCGACTTCGAACACGAACGGCGCGAGGAGGTGATCCAGCACATCTACGCCACCTACGGCCGCGAGCATGCGGCGCTGACCGCGGTGGTGGTGCGCTATCGGGCCAAGAGCGCGGTGCGGGAGGTGGCGAAGGCGCTGGGGCTGTCCGCCGACCTTCAGGACCAGCTGGCGCGCCATCTCGCCTCATGGGGGCGCGAGGCCATCGCCGAGCTGGATGCAAAACAGCTCGGCCTGCCGGACGGCGGGCGGCGGCTTGCGCGGGTCTTGGCGCTGGCGCGGGAGCTCGTCGGCTTTCCCCGCCACCTCTCCCAGCATCCGGGCGGTTTCGTGATCAGCCGCACGCCGCTTTGCGAGATCGTGCCGATCGAGAACGCGGCCATGGCGGGGCGCACCGTGGTGGAATGGGACAAGGAGGATCTCGAGGCGCTGGGCCTGCTCAAGATCGACATCCTGGGCCTCGGCATCCTCTCCGCCCTCCGCCGCGGCTTCGAGCTCCTGCGGGCGCACTACGGCGTCGCTCTCGACCTCGCCCGGGTGCCGGCGGAGGATCCCGCCGTCTACGCCATGCTCCAGGAAGGCGACGCCCTCGGCGTCTTCCAGGTGGAAAGCCGCGCCCAGATGGCCATGCTGCCGCGCCTCAAGCCCCGCTGCTTCTACGACCTCGTCATCGAGGTGGCGATCGTGCGCCCGGGGCCGATCCAGGGAGAGATGGTCCACCCCTATCTGCGCCGCCGCCAGGGGCTCGAGCCGGTGGTCTTTCCCTCCGCCGAGCTCGAGGCGGTGTTGGGCAAGACCCTGGGGGTGCCGTTGTTCCAGGAGCAGGCGATGAAGATCGCGATCCGCGCCGCCGGCTTCAGCCCCGCCGAGGCCGACGGCCTGCGCCGCGCCATGGCCACCTTCCGCCGCCACGGCGCCGTGGCCCGCTACCGCGAGCGTTTCATCGCCGGCATGACCGCCCGCGGCTATGCGCGCGACTTCGCCGAACGCTGCTTCCGCCAGATCGAGGGATTCGGCGCCTACGGCTTTCCCGAGAGCCACGCCGCCAGCTTCGCCCTCCTCGTCTACGTCTCCGCCTGGCTCAAGTGCCATTATCCGGACGTCTTCCTGGCCGCACTCCTCAACGCCCAGCCGATGGGGTTCTACGCCCCCGACCAGCTGGTGCGGGACGCCCGCGCGCACGGCGTCGAGGTGCGGCCGGTGGACGTCAACCACAGTTTCTGGGACTGCACCCTGGAGCCGCGATCCCGCCGCGGGCCGCTGCGCTGCGCCGTGCGCCTCGGCCTGCGGCTGGTCAAGGGGCTCGGCGAGGAGGAGGGACGACGCATCGCCGCCGCCCGCGGACCGCGTCCCTACCGCCATCCGGAGGAGATCCGCAGGCGGGCCCGGGTGGGCCGGGAGGCCTTGGCGCGGCTCGCCGAGGCCGATGCCTTCGCTTCCCTCGGCTGGTCCCGGCGCCGGGCGCTGTGGGAGGTGCGGGCGCTGGGGGAGCAGGCGCTGCCCCTGTTCGCCTGGGCGGCGGAGCGGCACGATGGCCCCTTCCTGGAGGCGGAGGAAGGCGTGTGCGCATTGCCCGCGGCCACCCTCGGCGAAGAGGTGGTGGAGGACTACGCCAGCCTGCGGCTGTCGCTGCGCGCCCATCCCTGCGCGCTGCTGCGGCCGGCGCTGCGGGCCCGGGGCGTGTGCAGCGCCGGCCAGCTGTGGCGGCTTGCGCCGGGCACGCGGGCGCGCACCTGCGGGCTGGTGATCGTCCGCCAGCGTCCGGGCAGCGCCAAGGGGGTGCTGTTCCTCACCCTCGAGGACGAGACCGGCTTCGCCAACATCGTCGTCTGGCCCGATCTGTGGCGGCGGTTCCGCACCCCTCTGCTCACAGCCCGCCTGCTGCTT
This sequence comes from Alphaproteobacteria bacterium, assembly GCA_026982585.1. Taxonomy (GTDB): domain Bacteria; phylum Pseudomonadota; class Alphaproteobacteria; order Geminicoccales; family Geminicoccaceae; genus HRBIN39. The sequence continues at coordinate 2,907 of JALSGW010000092.1, forward strand.
GCGGAGGGGCGGATCCAGCGCGAGGGACGGGTGCTGCATCTGGTCGCGGAGCGGGTTGTGGATTGGGATCGCGAGCTGGCGCGTCTGGTGGCGGACGGCTCGGCATGCCCCGCGGTCGCCGAGGTGCTGCCCGAAGGGCGGCATTTCCGCTGACCGCAACCACCCGGCTCATGCCGGCCTGGAAAGCGGCAGATTGTCGATCAGGCGGGTGGTGCCGAGGAAGGCCGCAGCAAGGAGCCGTGCCGGCCGGCCGTCGAAACGGCAAAGCGGCCGCAACCCTTCGGCGTCCCGCAGCTCCACATAGTCCACGGCACGGAAACCCGCTTCGACGAGCCGTGCCGCGATCGCGGCGCACACCGCCTCCGCCGCCGCGCCCTCGAGCAGGCGCTCGCGCCCCCAGCACAGGCTCCGGTACAAGGCCGGGGCGATGCGGCGCTCTTCGGGCGAGAGATAGGCGTTGCGCGAGGACAGCGCGAGACCGTCCGGCTCCCGCACCACCGGATGCGCCACCACCTCCAGATCCAGATCCAAATCCCGCACCATCCGCCGCACCACCAGAAGCTGCTGGTAGTCCTTCTCGCCGAACACCGCGAGATCCGGGCGCACGCGCAGGAGCAGCTTCAGCACCACGGTGGCGACGCCGCGGAAGAAGGACGGGCGCGAAGCCCCGCACAGCCCCTCGCTGAGCTCCTCCACCACCACCCAGCTGCGATGATCCGGGGCGTACATGTCCGCTGCATCCGGGAGATAGACGAGATCCACACCGAGCGCCGCGAGCTTGGCGAGATCGCCGGCCTCGTCGCGGGGATAGCGGTGGAAGTCCTCGCCGGGTCCGAACTGGGCGGGGTTGACGAAAATCGAGACCACGGTGCGCCGGGCGCGGGTGCGGGCACACCGCACGAGCGCCAGATGGCCCTCGTGGAGAGCACCCATGGTGGGCACCAGAGCCACCGTCTCGCCCGCCCGCCGCCATTGGGCGAGCTGCGGGCGGAGCTGCTCACGCCGGCGGGCGAGCTGCATCCTCGGCAGGCTGAACGGCAAGGGCGCGCACCGGATCGAAGCCCACGCGCGCAAGCTCCGCCTTGAGGGTTTCGCCTTCCGCTTGCGTGAGCGGGGCAAGCGGCGGGCGCAGATGGTGCCAGGTCGGATCCTCGAGCCCCCATGCCAACATCAGCTTGATCGCCGGGATCATGGGCAGGCTCTCGAACAGGGCGCGCACCGACTCGATGAGCCGCATGTGTCGCTCGGCCTCCGCGCGGTCTCCCCGCGAAAGGGCATCCCAAAGCGCCCGGGAAGGTGCGGCGAGAAGGTTGAGGCCGGCGGTGATCGCTCCGGCGAGTCCGCCCTGATGCGCGTCCCAAAGCGCCTTGTCGTTGCCGGTGAACACCTTGAGTTCGGGAAAGCGGCGTTTGAGCGCCCGGCTGTGGTCGAGATCGCCGCCGCTGTCCTTGATTCCGACAAAACGCCCGGGATGGCTGGCGAGCAGCCGCGCGATCACTTCGGCCGAGATCGGCACGCCGGACATCTGCGGATAGTGGTAGAGGAGCAGCTCCGCCGGGGTGTCGGCGAGCGCCTCGGCGAGCGCGGCATAGGCCCGGTAGACCCCCTCGTCGCGAAGCGGCTTGAAATAAAAGGGCGGAATGACGAGGAAACGGCGGACACGGTGCGCAAGCCCGTGGCGGATCAGGGCCAGGCTGTCGGCCAAGGCGCAGCAGCCGGCACCGAGGATGATGCGCTCGGGGTC
>JALSGW010000093.1 GCA_026982585.1 Alphaproteobacteria bacterium
GCCTGTGCCGGTTGTTGAGCGCGAACCCGCGACCTCGATGGCCACCCGGCGGCCGGCCTACACCGGGCCCGTCGGGGTGCTTTTGGTCAACCTCGGTACCCCCGAGGGCACCGACTATTGGTCGATGCGCCGGTATCTCCACGAGTTCCTCTCCGACCGGCGGGTGATCGACTATTCGCCCCTGTTCTGGCAGCCGCTCCTGCAGATCGTCATCCTCACCAAGCGCCCCTTCACCTCCGGGCGGGCCTACCGCGAGATTTGGAACCGGGAGCGCAACGAGGGACCGCTCAAGACCATCACCCGCAGCCAGGCGGAGAAACTCCAGGAGCGGTTCCGCCGCAGCGGCGAGCGGGTGATGGTGGACTGGGCGATGCGCTACGGCCGGCCGCCCATCCGGGAGGTGATCGGGCGCATGGAGGCTTGCGGCTGCAGGCGGCTGTTGGTGATGGCGCTCTATCCCCAATATGCCGCCGCCACCACCGCCACCGCCTACGACAAGGCGTTCGATGCCCTCAAGCGGATGCGGTTCCAGCCGGCGATCCGCACCCTGCCGCCCTACTACGACGATCCCGCCTACATCGCGGCCCTGGCCCAGAGCGTGCGTCGCCATCTCGAGGACCTCGACTTCGAACCCCAGCTGTTGATCACCAGCTATCACGGCATGCCGCAGCGCTCGGTGGGCGAGGGCGATCCCTACTATCACCATTGTCTCGCCACCACCGAAGCGCTCGGTGAGGCGCTCGGCTGGCCGCCGTCGCGGCTCATGGTGTGTTTCCAGAGCCGCTTCGGCTCCGAGGAGTGGCTCAAGCCCTATCTGGACGAGACCCTCGAGCGCCTGCCGGGCCAGGGGGTGCGCCGCCTGGCGGTGGTCGCCCCCGCCTTCACCACAGACTGCCTCGAAACCCTCGAGGAGATCGCCATCTCCGGCAAGGAGCGCTTCCTCAAGGCGGGCGGCGAACGGTTCACCTACATCCCCTGCCTCAACGACCGGGACGAGCACATCGATCTGCTCGAACGGCTGGCCCGGCGCGAGCTCGCCGGCTGGTTGTGAGGGCAGGCGGGGCGGTCGTGACCGGAGATCATCCCCTGGAGCTGCCCAAGGTCTCGGATGCAGCCGCTGTGGAACGGGGGCGCAGGGCCCTGGCGCGCCGGCTCGCCCAGCTCGGCGGCGGGGAGGTGCGGGAACGGGTGGAGGCGTGGCTCTCGTCCCCGCACGGCCAAGCCCTGAGCGAGGCCATCTTCGGCGGCAGTCCCTTCCTGACCCAGTGCCTGCTCGCCGAACCCGAGCTGGTGGCGCGCATCCAGGAGCGGGGGCTCGATAGGGTGTGGCGGGAGCTGCTCGATGCCACGGAAGCCCTTCCGGTGGAGGATCGGAGCGAGCTTGCCCGCCGCTTGCGGCTGTTGCGCCGACAGGTGGCGCTTTTGGTGGCGCTCGCCGATCTCGGAGGAAGGTGGGACCTCGATCGGGTGACGGCCGCTCTCTCCGCCTTCGCCGGGCTGGCGGTGGCCAAGGCGGTGGAGCATCTGCTGCTGGAGGCGGCCAAGCGCAAGGAGCTGGCGCTTGCCGACCCCGCGCACCCAGAGCGGGAGAGCGGGCTCGTCGTGCTGGCGATGGGCAAGCTCGGCGCCTTCGAGCTCAACTATTCCTCGGACATCGACCTCATCGTGCTGTTCGACGAGGAGCGCTTTCCCTACCGCGGTCGGGAGAGCCCCATGGCGCTCGCGGTGCGGCTTGCCCGCGCACTGGTCTACCTGCTCGAGCAGAAGACCCGGGAGGGTTACGTGTTCCGCACCGATCTGCGGCTGCGCCCGCATCTGCCCGGCCATCCCCTCGCCATCTCGGTCCAGGCGGCGGAGCTGTACTACGAGCGGCACGGCCAGAACTGGGAGCGGGCCGCCTTCATCAAGGCGCGGCCGGTCGCGGGCGACCTGGAGGCGGGCGAGCGGTTCGTGGAGCTCTTGCGCCCCTATGTGTGGCGCAAACATCTGGACTTCGCGGCGATCCGGGACATCCACGCCATCAAGCGCCAGATCCACGCCCACCGCGGCCACGGCGCGATCCGGGTGCTCGGCCACGACCTCAAGGTGGGCCGGGGCGGCATTCGGGAGATCGAGTTCTTCGTCCAGACCCAACAGCTCATCCTCGGCGGCCGCCATCCCGTCCTGCGCAGCCCCCGCACCCGCGAGGCCCTTTGGCGGTTGGCCGAAGGGGGATGGATCGCGGAGCGGGCGCAGGCGGATCTGGACCGCGCCTATGTGCTGCTGCGCTGCGTGGAACACCGGCTCCAGATGGTGGCGGACCGCCAGACCCAGAAGCTGCCCGAACATCCCCGGGAGTTCGCGCGCTTCGCCGCCTTCGCCGGCTTCGACGATGCCGCGCGCTTCGAGACGGTGCTGCGCGAGGTGCTGCTCACGGTGGAGCGCCACTACGCCGCGCTGTTCGAACGGGAGCCGGATCTGGGCCTCGGACGCCGGCTGGTGTTCACCGGCACCGAGGAGGATCCCGGCACCCTCGAGACCCTGCGCGCCCTCGGCTTTCAGAAGCCGGAGGCCATTTCCGCGCGCATCCGCGCCTGGCACCACGGCCACATCCGGGCCACCCGCAGCGCCCGCGCCCGGGAGCTGCTCACCGAGCTCACCCCGGCGATCCTCGAGTCGCTGAGGCGCCAGCCCGAGGTGGATCGGGCCTTCGAGCTGTTCGATCAGTTCCTCTCCGGGCTGCCGGCCGGCGTACAGGTCTTCTCCCTCTTCCACGCCCACCCCCGTCTGCTCACCCTGCTCGCCGATCTCACCGGCGCAGCACCGCGCCTTGCGGGCCATCTGGCCGCCCACCCCGAACTCTTCGAGACCATGCTCGCCCCCGATTTCTTCGATCCGCTGCCGGACGGGGAGGCCCTGGCCCGGGAGCTGCGCGAGGAGCTGGCGGAGGCCCGGGGTCTCGAGGAAGTGCTCGATGCCTGCCGGCGCTGGGCGCACGGACGCCAGTTCCAGGCCGGGCTGCAGGTGCTGCTCGGCCGCAGCGACGTACGAGCGGCGCAGAGCTGTCTGACCGCCATCGCCGAAGTGGTGATCCGGGAGCTGCTGCCGCATGCCGCAAAGTGGCTGGAACAGGGACACGGGCGGCTTTTTGATGGACGGTTCGTGGTGGTCGGCATGGGCAAGCTCGGCAGCCGGGAGCTCACCATCGGCTCGGATCTCGACCTCGTCTTCATCTACCAGGCCCCTGAGGGGGCCCGCTCCGACGGCCCGCAGCCGCTCGCCGCACCCACCTATTTCGCCCGGCTCGCCCAGCGCCTGATCAGCGCGCTGACCGCCCGCACCGCCAAGGGGCGATTGTTCGATATCGACATGCGCCTCAGGCCCTCGGGCAGCGCCGGGCCGGTGGCATGCGGGCTCGAGAGCTTCCGCGCCTACCACCGCAGCACCGCGGAGATCTGGGAACAGCAGGCGCTCTGCCGGGCGCGGCCGGTGGCCGGCGATGCCCGGCTCGCGGAGGAGGTTGTGGGGATCATCGACGAGGTGATCCGCTCACCCCGCGATCCCCTCCGGCTGGCACGGGAGGTGCGCCGCATGCGCGAGCGCATCTTCCGCGAACACGGCAGCCCCTGTCCCTGGAACCTCAAGCATGCGCGCGGCGGGCTCGTGGAGATCGAATTCACCGCCCAGTTCCTCCAGCTCGCCCACGCCCATGGTCACCCGGAACTGCGCACCACCTCGACGCGGCAGACGTTGGAGGCGGCAGCAAGGGCGGGACTGCTGGCCGAGCCGGCGGCCTCGCGGCTGATCGAGGCGCTGGACCTCCACCACGCCCTGCAGGCGGTGTTGCGCCTCGGTGGGGAGGCCGCGCTCCGCCAGCGACAGGCTTCGCCGGGAGTGCGGGAGGCGCTCCTGCGCGCTGCGCGGCGATCCTGCCCCGATGCGGCACCGGTCCGCGATCTCGAGGAGCTGGAACGGCGCCTCTGCGCGCTCCAGGAGCACGCCCGATCCGTGTTCGATTCCCTGTGCCCGCCGGATGAGGCATAAGCGGACCGCTCGCGCGACACCATCCCTGCCGCCGCGGCATCGCAAAGGCGCAGCTCGCACCGTCTTCCCTTTGACTTTTGCTGCGCCTCCGGCCAAGGCTTGCATGCGCGGGCTGCTGCGCGGAGCATAGCGCCCGGTCGGACCCACGCGCCGGAGGATCAGCAGCTCATGGCCGACGACCCCGAGACGGTGCGCGCGCCGGAACCCGGCACCCACGTGCCCGGCTTCACCCTGGAACTGGACGACGGCTCGTCCCTCTCCGACGGCGACCTGCGGGGCACTCCCTATGTGCTGTATTTCTATCCCCGCGACGAGACGCCCGGCTGCACCCGGGAGGCGGTGGACTTCAGCGCGCTGGCGGAGGAGTTCGCCCGCCTGGGGGTGCGGGTGATCGGGGTGTCGCCGGATGGGCCTGAGAGTCACAGGCGCTTTCGCGCCCGCCACGAGCTGAAGGTGGAACTCGCAAGCGATCCCGAAGGTCGGGTGGCCCGGGCCTTCGGCGCCTTCGGCACCCGAATGCGTTTCGGACGCCCCCGCACCGGCGTGGTGCGCAGCACTTTCCTGGTCGGACCGGACGGACAGATCCTCGCCCGCTGGCGGGCG
>JALSGW010000094.1 GCA_026982585.1 Alphaproteobacteria bacterium
GTACACCTCGAGCGGCCGCCCCACCTGTTCGACGCGCCCGGCGTTCATCACCACCAGCCGGTCGCCGAGGGTCATGGCCTCCACCTGGTCGTGGGTGACGTAGAGGGAGGTGGTGCCGAGCCGGCGCTGCAGCTCCTTGAGCTCGTGGCGCATCTGCACCCGGAGCTTGGCATCGAGGTTGGAGAGCGGTTCGTCGAACAGGAACACCGCGGGCTCGCGCACGATCGCCCGGCCCATCGCCACCCGCTGGCGCTGGCCGCCCGAGAGCTGGCGGGGCTTGCGGTGGAGCAGCTCGTCGAGGCCCAGGATCTGCGCCGCCTCCCGCACCCTGCGGTCGATCTCCTCCTTCGGCATGCGGCGGTTGCGCAGCCCGTAGGCCATGTTGTCGTAGACGTTCATGTGGGGATAGAGGGCGTAGTTCTGGAACACCATGGCGATGTCCCGGTCCTTGGGCTCGAGCTCGTTGACCCGCCGGCCGTCGATGCGGATCTCCCCGGCGGTCACCGTCTCGAGCCCGGCCACCAGGCGCAGGAGCGTGGACTTGCCGCAGCCGGAGGGGCCGAGGATGACCATCATCTCCCCGTCCGGCACCACCAGCTCGACGTCGAACAGCACCTGGTGGCTGCCGAAGCTCTTGCTGACGCGATCCACCACCACCTCGGCCATGGCTACTTCTCGACCTCCACGAGTCCCTTCACGAACAGCCGCTGCATGAACACCACCACGGCCACCGGCGGCAGCAGCGCGAGCATGGTGACGGCGGCGATCTGCGGCCATTGCGGCTCGGCGTCGGCCACCGTCAGCATGCGCTGGATGCCCATGACGATGGTATAATAGGCCTCGTCGGTGGTGATCAGAAGCGGCCACAGGTACTGGTTCCAGCCGTAGATGAAGAGGATGACGAACAGCGCCGCGATGTTGGTGCGCGAAAGCGGCAGCAGGATGTCGAAGAAAAAGCGCATCGGGCCCGCGCCGTCCACCCGCGCCGCCTCGGCGAGCTCGTCCGGCACGGTGAGGAAGAACTGGCGGAAGAGAAAGGTGGCGGTGGCCGAGGCGATCAGCGGCAGGGTGAGCCCGACGTAGGAATCGAGCAGCCCGAGATCGGCCACCACCTCGTAGGTGGGCAGGATGCGCACCTCGACGGGCAGCATGAGGGTGACGAAAATCGTCCAGAAGCACAGCATGCGGCCGGGGAAGCGGAAGTAGACGATGGCGAAGGCGGAGAGCAGGGAAATCGCGATCTTGCCCACCGCGATCCCCACCGCCATGATCAGCGAGTTCATCATCATGAGCGCCACCGGCACCCCGCCCGCAGCCTCGAGCCCGGCGCCCAGAACCTCCCGATACACCGCCACCGCATTGCTGCCGAACCACATGGGGATGGGGGCGGTGAGCACCTCGCCCGGCTCCTGGGTCGAGGTCACGAGCACGATCCACACCGGAAACAGCACCACCAGGACGCCCAACAGGAGCGTCAGATGGGCCACCAGGGTCAGAAGCGGACGGTTCTCCACCATGGCTCAGGCGTACTGCACGCGGCGCTCGATGTAGCGGAACTGGAGGAAGGTGAGGGTGATGACGATGGCCATCAGGATCACGCTCTGGGCGGCGGAGCTGCCGAGGTCGAGGGCGATGAAGCCGTCCCGGAACACCTTGTAGACCAGGATCGAGGTCGCCTGCGCCGGGCCGCCGTCGGTGATGGCATGGACGATGCCGAAGGTGTCGAAGAAGGCGTAGACCAGGTTCACCACCAGCAGGAAGAAGCTGGTCGGGGAGAGCAGCGGGAAGACGATGGTCACGAAGCGCTTGACCGGGCCGGCGCCGTCGATGGCGGCGGCCTCGAGCAGCGAGCGCGGGATGGCCTGCATGCCGGCGAGGAAGAAGAGGAAATTGTAGGAGATCTGCTTCCAGGTGGCGGCCACGATGACGAGAAACAGCGCCTGGCCGCCGTTGAGCTGGTGGTTCCACTCATAGCCCATCTGGCCGAGCAGCCAGGCGAGGATGCCGATCGCCGGGCTGAACATGAACAGCCACAGCACCCCGGCCAACACCGGCGCCACCGCATAGGGCCACACCAACAGCGTCTTGTAGAGCTGGCCGATGCCCGCCGCGCGCAGCCCGAAGTCCACCATGGCCGCCAGCACCAGCGCGATCAGCAGCCCGGAGAAGGCCACCGCGCTGCTGAAGATGGCGGTCACCTTGAGGCTGTTGAGATATTCGGGATCCGCAAGCAGGCGCGCGAAATTGCGCAGGCCCACGAACTGGGTGGCGAGCCCGAAGGGATCCTCCATGAGCAGCGACTGCCACAGCGCCTGGCTCGCCGGCCAGATGAAGAACACCAGCGTGATCGCAAGCTGCGGCAGAAGGAGCAGATAAGGCAGCCACCGCTGCCGGTAGACGACGCGCCGTTCCATACCGCGACCACCGCCCAGAGGCGGGCGGCGGGGCCATCCCCGCCGCCCTCACCGCGCTCAACCGTACTGGGCCTCGAACTGCCGGAGCAGGCGGTTGCCCCGCGCCACCGCGGAATCGAGCGCCGCCTGGGCGGTCTTCTCGCCGGCCCAGACCGCCTCCAGCTCCTCGTTGATGATGTCGCGGATCTGCACGAAGTTGCCGAACCGCAGGCCCTTGGAGTTCTCCGTCGGCGGCTTGAAGTTGAGCTGCTTGATGGCGGTGTCGGTGCCCGGGTTCTTCTCGTAGAAGCCCTGCTCGCGGGTGAGGTCGTAGGCGGCGGTGGTGATGGGCAGATAACCCGTCTCCTGATGCCACCAGGCCTGCACCTCGGGACTCGAGAGATAGCTGAAGAACTTGGCCACGCCCCGGTAGTCCTCGTCGCTGTGGCCCTGAAGCACCCACAGCGAGGCGCCGCCGATGATGGTGTTCTGGGGCGCACCCTCGACGTCCGGATAATAGGGCAGGAAGGCGATGCCGAACTCGAAGTCCTTGACGTTCGCCTTCACGCCGGCATAGGCGGCCGAGCTCTGCATGTACATGGCGCACTCCTGGTTGTAGAACAGGGGTGCGGAATCGCCGCGCCGGCCGCCGTAGTTGAAGACCTTGGTCTTCTGCCACTCGCCCATGTTGGCGATGTGCTGGACCACGTAGGTCTTGTTGAAGACGAGCTCGGTGTCGAGGCCGCCGAAGCCGTTCTGCTTGGTGCCGAGCGGCAGATTGTGCCAGGCCGAGAAGTTCTCGATCTGCACCCAGCTCTGCCAGCCGGTGGTGAAGCCGCAGGGAATGCCCGCCGCCTGCAGCTTGCCGGCGTATTCGACCAGCTCGGGCCAGGTCTTGGGCGGCCGCTCGGGATCCAGCCCCGCCTTGGCGAAGGCGGTCTTGTTATAGTAGAGCACCGGGGTGCTGCTGTTGAAGGGCATCGACAGCATGCGCCCCTCGGGGGTGGTGTAGTAGCCGATCACCGCCTGCAGATAGGCGTTCTGGTCGAACGGCTCGCCGGCATCGGCCATCAGCTGGTAGACCGGATAGACGGCGCCCTTGGCGGCCATCATGGTGGCGGTGCCGACCTCGAAGATCTGCACGATGTGCGGCGGCTGGCCGGCCCGGAAGGCGGCGATGGCCGCCGTCATGGTCTCGGTGTAGTTGCCCTTGTAGACCGGCTTGACCTGGAACTCGTTCTGCATGGCGTTGAAGTCGGCGGCGATCTTCTCGACCCGCTCGCCGAGGGCACCGCCCATCGCATGCCACCACTCGATGGTGGTCTGGGCGCGCGCCCGCTTGAGACCGGCGGCGAGCGCCACCGCCGCCGTGGTGCCGCAGAGGAGACCACGTCTCGTGATCATCGCAAGCCTCCATTCCACAAATCCCAGCGCCGGGAGAAACCCCTTCCCCCGCCAGCGAGCATGGCAGCAGCATGCGCGGAAAGCAACATCCGTTTTCGAAAGAGAACCAAAACGGGTCTTCCGCCGCCATCTCGCGCGACCCCCGCGCGGTCAGCCGCCCGCACCGCATGCGCATGACGGGAGCGATGTCCGGGACCCGGTGGGGAGATGCCCAAGACGGGGCTCACGCCCATGGCAGCCCGGCCCCCGGCGCCGATCACGTTCGAGGCCCGCGCGCGGAGCGGAGCTCCGGGCCGCTTTGGGGGTTCGGTGCGGCGAGAGCGAGATCGCGAACCGGGCGTTTTCCCGCTCCGGCCCGGCGCCCAGGGCGTGGGACCGTGTCCGGCGCTTGCACGGCGCGCAATCCGGGGCGAGGCCGCTGTCCTCTCATCGCGGCCTGCGCCGCGCGGCTGCGGTCCTTGCCCCCGCACCCTTGGGACTCAGCTCCCCGCCGCGGGCGGGCACCGGGGCGGCGGCTGGGGAGGGCGGTGCGCCGCATGCGGAGGGCTCAAAGGGAACTGAAGCTCGCGCCGGCCGGGGACGGAACCGTGGCCGCGCGGCTTGCTGGATCCGGGCGCTGCGGGGAGGCCGCAAGGCCCTGCGCGCTTGGGGGTGTGTGTCGGGCTGCAGGCATTGCGCCGGACACCGCCCGAAAGGCCCTGCGCGCTTGGGGGTGCGGGGCGGTCCTGGCCGGCGGCGTCGCGCACGATGGAAGCTGGGGTCGGGCCGGGATGTAGGGCGTGCGGCGCGGGTGCGCCCGGTTCGGAGCCCGGCCGTGC
>JALSGW010000095.1 GCA_026982585.1 Alphaproteobacteria bacterium
GCGGCGGCCTCGGGTGCGCGCTCGGCCAGGGCGAGCAGCCGGGGATGGACCGGCATGCGCGCCGCAGCACCGATCAGGACCAGCGCTGTCGCCGGCATCCGTACGGCCGCCTCGAGGGCCACGAGCCCACCCATGGAATGGCCGACCAGCACCGGAGCCAGAAGCCCCAGCCGTCGCATCCAGTGCAGCAGGCTTTCCGCATAGCCTGCGATGGACTCCTGAGCCGGCCCTTTGGAGCGTCCGTGGCCGGGAAGATCCGGGGCCAGCACCGTCCAGCCCCGCTCCGCGAGCGCCGGCCCGACCAGCGCCCAGACGGTGTGGTCCATGCCGGCGCCGTGGATCAGGACCGCGCTGCGATCGCCATCCCCCTTGCCCCCGGCCCAGCGCTGACAAAACCAGCCGTCGCTCTCCGCCACCCCACCTCCTTGGCATTCGTCCCGCAGGCCCCATAGGCCAGCGGCCTCGGCCTGCAAAGCTCCCACCGCAACAAAAAAACGCGGAGAGGGAGACCCCCTCTCCGCCAGTTCATGTTCCGCCCCATGAGCGACCCCGACCAGGGTGCGGAACATGTCCGGGCCATCGAGCCGCCTGCAGCCGGATGGTGTGGTGGCGGTGCGGCCGGCTGCAGTGCCGCCTCAATGCATGGCTCATCATGCGCAAAGCGCCCTGCGCGTCCTTGATCTGGATCAAATCCGCCTAGGGCTGCACGTAGATGCGGTTGGGCTGGTAGGGGTCGTCGGCGGCGGTCACCGTGACGGTGACGATGCGGTTGGGCTCGACGATCACATAGGGATCCACCCCGCCCGGGGCGGCCAGGGTCATGCCGGCACCGGCGCGGATTTCCACATCACCGGGGCCGGCCTTCATGACCCGGAAGGTCACCGCCGGGATCCCGGGCGGCACCAGCCCCGTGGGCACCTCGAGGAAGGTGGGATTGGCGTTCGCAACCCGCACGAGCTTGCCGAGATAGCTCGCCGGCACGGCGAAGCCGCCGCCGGTCCAATGCAGCGGCTGGTAATAGTTCTCGTCGGCGTCCGGGAACAGGTCCGGGATGAACACCTCGTCGTTGCCGGTGACATACACCCGCACCCGCTGGTACTGGACGCGGATGCGGTCGTTGCCCTTGGGCAGGCGCAAGGTGACCCCCGGGGCGGCCGCGAACACCACATCGCCGCTGCCCTGTTTGATGACGTCGAACCACCTGAGCCCTTCGCCGGGGCCCACCAGCCCGGGCGGGATGGTGCACACCCGCTCCTGGGCGTGGTTGACGCGGTGGAGCTTGCCGAAGTCGCTGCGGCTTACCGTCCAATCCAGATTGCGTTCCCGCTCCGGCTGGCTGCCCCGGCGCACGCCGAGGGGCACCCAGACCCGGCTGCCGGGCTCTTCCTCGAGACTGAGGTACCAGCCCGCACCCAACCACTGTTCGCCCGTGGCCGGAAGCGCGGCGGCGTCGGCGGCGTAGATGGCAAGCCCCGGGATCGGCCGCGGCGGCGGGGTGGTGCGGGGCAGCAGGTAGAGCGGATCCGCCACCTCGATGCGGGCGAGCTCGCCGCGGCTGCTGCCCTCGCCGTTGCCGAGACGCAGGCGCACGTCCTCGAGCACCACATTGGCGTCCTCGGGACTCGGCACACCGTTGCTGATGGTGCGGGTGATGGTGGCGAGCTGGTAGCTCGTGATGTCGAAGAGAATGCCCCGGTAGGGGGCGTCGTTGGCGGGATGGGTGTCGTAGTCGCTCTGCGCCGGGCCGCGGTAGTGGGCGGTGAGCATGGGCATGCCCTTCTCCCGCGCGCGCAGCTGCCAGGCCAGCTCGTCGAACTTGTTGAGACCGTTGATCTCACGGGCGACGAAGCCGGTGTCGCCGAGCACGCCGCCGTCGCCGAGGAAATTGCCCACCGGCGCGGGGCCGAGGAAGTTGCAGCCGAGAAACGTGCGCTTGATGCAGGACATCGGGAACAGCGCGTTGCTGTCCCGATAGCGGTTGTTGATATCCGGTATGTTGTGGGTCTGGCAGAGGACGAAGCTGTTGGCGTTGTTCTGGCCCGCCGATCCCGACTGTTCCGAGTACTCCTCGAAACCGATCTCGCACATCTCCACGTTGCACAACAACAGCAGCACGCGGGCGCAGTTGCGCAGCCGGAAGCCGGCGGTGCCGGGCCGGGCACCTCCCGGGCCGGGCGCGTGCACCTGGATGCGCGCCAGCATCATGTTGTTGATGAGATTGGTCGCGCTCGCCTGGGCACCGTCCAGGAGGATGCCGGTGGTGCCGTCGGCGCCGAGCTTGATCGCCACCTCCTCGACCAGGGAATCGCCGTAGTTGACCCCCGGGGTGAGCGCGCGCCAGCGGATGCCGTTCGCGAGCAGGCTGTTGCTCCCCCCGCCGTAACCGGCGCTGAGGTCCGTGAGATGGCATTCGTTGGCGTCCACCATGTCGATGCACCAGCCGTCGGGATCGTCCGCCCCGAGCGGCGCCGCACCGCCCACGAACACCAGGTCGCGGGCTCTGAACTCGTGGCCGAAGACCCGAATCCCGCCAGTACTCATGCGCAGGGTCATGGAGGCGAGGGCGGAGCGGTTCCAATCCACGTCGGCGCCGGGATCGACCCGATACGCGCCCTCGTTGCGATGGAAGACGAAGGCCTGGGGGCCCTCGGCGCGGATCTCCACGGCATCGCGGCCGGCCCCGATGAGGGTGCGGCGCGGGGGCACATCGACCGGGCTTGCGAGCCGGTAGGTGCCCGGCGGCACCAACACCACCTCATGGGCGGCGAGGGCCTTGCGGAAGGCGGGCGCATCGTCGGTGATCCCGTCGCCCACGGCGCCGAAATCCCGCACCGACACCGTCTCGGCGATGCGGTCGCGCAGAAGACGCGCGACGGTGTCGGTGCCGGGCGCGCGGTAGGGCAGGAGATCGAAGCTCGCCTTGCGGGTGAGACGCGCCTGGGTGGTGGAGACCACCATCAGGTCCTCGGGGGCGAGCTCCGAGGCGGCGTCGAGCTCATGGATCTGCTTGGCGGTCATGACGCGGTTCCATGCACCAGGGGTTGGCCGATCTCCGTGACCAGGGGCGTCCCGTTATGGGTGACCAGCAGGTGCAGCGGAGGCGGCGGTTCGGCGGCGGCACGCGCGGCCGCGGTCAGGCGCAGCCCCCGTGCCGTCGGCTGCAGACGGGAGGCCATGGTCAACGGCGGGCGATGACGTAGGCGAGACAATCCGGCCCGTCGGCGACGAAGGCCACGTAGCGTTCCTCGGGGGCGAGCGGCACGTCCACGTACTGGCCGGGGTAGAGGAAGGGACTGGTGGCCGGATCCGCCGTCACGCCGGCATCGCCCACCTCGAACCGGCAGCTGCCGGTGGCGATCAGGGTGACCAGTTCCACATCCTCCGGCAGCGGCTCGGGATTGCGCACCGATACCGAGGTCACCACCAGCTTCTGGGTGCCCCGGGACACGAACCGCAGCACCGGCACCGGATTGCCGTTGTCGTCGAGCGGGAACAACAGACTCATCGGACCTCGTCCTTTCCTGGGCTGCGGCACCACCCCCCTACCGTCGGCACCCCGAGCGGCGATCACCGCCGGGCTTCGGCGACGATTATCGGTATTCAGTCCTTGTTGTCAACGCAGAATAGGTGCGAGATCCTATACCTGGGCGCGGGCCGTCGACGCCCGGAGCATGCCAGCCGGCGCGACGGAAGGGGGTTCAGGAACCGGCCCGGTTGGGTCGGGCGGACGGCGACGGATCGCGGTGCGGGGCGGCGTTGTCCAGCCAGAAGCGCCGGGAGAGCAGCCTGCGGTCCTGTTCGAGCCATTCCGCGAGCTCGCGCAGGCGCCGGGCGGCGGTTCCCGGCAAGACGTCGGCGCGGATCAGGACGCGGATGTCGGAGGCATCGGCTTCCTGCTCCGGCTCGAGTCCCCGCACCGCCAGCCCGTCCTGGCGTTCCTGGGCCTCGAAGCGCACCCGCATCGGCACCGCGGGCGGACGCGAAGCGGCTGCTTCAGGCTCGGAGCGGTCCCGGCGCGTCAAGAGATGTTGGGAGAGCCGCCTTCGCACCGCTCTCGGCAGGTGGTTGAAGAGTGCGCGGGCGTGGCGGAGGTAGCGGAGTCGCGGCTCGCGCAGGGCGCGCTGGATCGCCCCGTAGAGCAGGCTGCCCTCGCCCAGCTCGCGTTCCACCGCGGGCTGAAGATCGCGCAGGAACAGCGCCAGCACCCGCCGTTCCCCGGGATACCGCTCCTCCTCCCGTTCCATCGCCCGCCTCGCTCCCCTCGTTGGTCCTGCCGGTCCGTTGTTAAGGGAATTTTAACGGAGAGCGGCCCGAGCGCAACGGCAGGCGGGCGGTCCCGCGCGCCCCATAGGATGGATTCAGGACCATGGTCCGCCAGGGTTAACCGCCCGCCGCGCCGTCGGTGCCGAGAATCGCCCGGGCCTGGACGGCGGATGCGCGCTGCCGCCCGATCAGCCTAAGCCCGTCCGCCACCGCCGCCACCCGGTCGGCGTTGTCGGCGGCGGCGGCGCCGTCCCCATGCTGCAGATTGTTCTCGAACCCGACCCTGAGGTGTCCCCCCAACGCCGCCGCGGCGAGCAGCGCCGCGGTCTCGGAGCGACCGAAGGCGCA
>JALSGW010000096.1 GCA_026982585.1 Alphaproteobacteria bacterium
GCTGAGGCTGCCGTCGGTCTCGATCACGAAACTGTCCTTGGCCACCACCGCTCCCGCCGGCATGGTACCGATGGCTTCGTAGCGGCCGTAGGCCTCGGCCCCGTCCGGACTCACATAGTTCTGCACATAGCGACCGCCGTGGGTGGCCGAGGGATAGGGGGCCGTGGAAAAGCGCGGCCAGTCCTGATACTGGTCCGCCACCGCCAGTCCCGCCCGTCGGTAGGCCTGTTCCATCGCCTCCTTAAGGCAACTGTAGGCGGCCTGGGCCTGCTCCGGGCTCACCGCCCCCGGCGCACAGGGGGCGCAGACCGCGCGCGGCGCGCAGGGTGCACACGCAGCCTTGGGGGCGCAGGGCGCACACGCAGCCTTGGGGGCGGCCGGCGCGCACATCCCCATCGCCGGCGCACAGGGGTTGACCGGAGCGCAGGCGGCCTTGGGCGCGCAGGGATTTTCCGCGGCACAGGGCGCCGGTTTCTTCTTCATGGCCGGAAGCACGCATCCCGCCCGCGCCTTGCCGGGCGCACAGGGGGCGCACGCCGCCTTGGGCGCACAGGGCGCACACGCCGCCCTTGGGGCACAGGGGGCTGAGGCGCCCGGCTGCGCCATCGGCATGCGCCGCGCCGCGCACGGGCTGCACGGCGTGCGCGGGGCACAGGGATTGGCCTGGGCCACCCGCAACGGTGCGGCGGCGGGCTCGGCAGCGGCCGGCTTCAGCACGGCCCACCCCAGTCCGAGAGCCAGCCAGACCGCGCTTCCCGCGAGCAGTCTCGCACGCAAGGATCTCATGCTCCTCCCTCCCGCTTTCGGGCCCGGCGCGGCGGCCCCGCCGCCCCCGCGCACCCGTGCTGACGTGATACCGACGTTCCTTATCCAACCTACCCGTATCTGGAACCAGCGCCATTCACAGATGCTCACGAGGGCTTGAAGCCTGCTTTCGCGGGCGCCAGAGATGGTATCTCGAAAGGTTGTCGAAGGGGGTTCCGCCGCACATCGGTGGGAGCGCGGATCGATCATGAAGCGGCGCGCCTGTCTGCTGCTGCCGGCTCTGCTGCCGCTCGCCGCCCTCTGGCCGCGGCGGGCGACGGCGCTCGAGCTGGAAGCGGTGGAGGTGCCGGGAGGGCCCTTTCTCTACGGTTCCACCCGCGAGGAGCGGGAATACGCCTACCGGCTCGACGAGCAGGCCTACGGCCACAGCATCACCCGCGAGCAGCGCTGGTACGAGAACGAGCCGCCGCTCGCCACCGCCGAGCTGCCCGCCTTCGCCATCCTTCGGGATCCCGTGACCAACGAGGCCTATGCCCGTTTCGTCCGCGACACCGGACACCCGCCGCCCCGGGTCGATGCCGCGGAATGGGCCGCCTATGGTCTGATCCATCCCTACGAGCGCACCCTGCGCCACCAGTGGCTGGACGGCAGGCCGCCGCCCGGCCGCGAGCGGCATCCGGTGGTGCTGGTCTCCCACACGGACGCCCAAGCCTTCGCCGCCTGGCTGCGGTCGGTGACGGGCGAGCCCTGGCGGCTTCCCAGCGAGCGCGAATGGGAAAAGGCCGCCCGAGGTGTGGCGGGCTGGTATTTCCCCTGGGGTTTCCGGTTCGATCCCGGCCGTCTCAACAGCGCCGACGGGGGGCCCTTCGACACCGTGCCGGTGGGCAGCTATCCCCTTGGCGCAAGCCCCTTCGGCATGCGCGACGCCGCCGGGCAGGTGTTCGAATGGACGGCGACCGAAGCGGGCCCCGGGCGCTACATCGTGAAGGGGGGATCCTGGGACGACCGCGGCTGCGGGGTGTGCCGCCCGGCCGCCCGGCACGGACGGCCCGCCCATCTCAAGCATATCCTGATCGGCTTCCGCCTGGTGCGATCGCTGGAAGAGTGAGGTTGCCATGGACACCGCCGCCCTCGTGAGCTCCCGGATCGCGGATCCCTTCGCGGGACTCGCGCGCGAGGACCTCGAGACCATGCTCGCCGCCGGCTACGAAGTGCGGGAATGCATGCGGGTGCTGGCCAAGGTCGGGCGCAACGTGGTGGCCGAGGTGCTGGAGGGCCAGGGACCGTTCGTCGAGCTCGAACACTATCCGCGGGGCGACGTATACGACCCCGACACCCACAGCCAGTACTACTACCACGCCCATCGGCCGGAATCCGGCGAACACGGCCACTTCCACACCTTCCTGCGCGCACCGGGCATGCCGCCCGGCATCGCTCCCGCCCCCGAGGCCAGCGCCGGCGCGGCAGCCAGCGGGGAGCAGGCGCTCAGCCATCTGGTTGCGATTTCCATGGACGCCTACGGCCGTCCCACCCATCTCTTCACCACCAACCGCTGGGTGACGGCCGAGACCTGGTACCGGGCCGAGGACGTGATCCGCATGGTCGATCGCTTCGAGATCGACCACGCCTGGCCCAACTGGGCCACCAACCGCTGGATCACCGCCATGCTGCGGCTGTTCAAACCCCAGATCTGCGCCCTGATCCGGGCCCGCGACCGAACCGTGGAGGCCTGGCGGCGCCGGCATCCGGATCGCGATGTGTTCGAGGACCGCGAGCTCGAGATCACCTCCATCCTGCCCATCTCCATCGACGACCAGATGCGCACCCTCGAGGACCGTCTCGGCCGCATGTGAGGATGTCTCCGGCGCCGGGGCCGTTGTCCCGGTGCCGGCACCCACCTAGCTCCACCATCGGACGAGAGGCGGAACGTGATCATGCGACGCTGGACGGCCATCGCCCTTGCGGCGGCGCTTGCGGCTGTGTTCTGGAGCGCACCGGCGTCGAGCCAGACGCTTGCCGCCGGCGAGCTGGCGGCGGTGCGGACGGTGGCGAGCGGCCGGGTCAACGTGCGCGCCACCCCGGAGGTGCGGCCCGACAATGTGGTCGCCAAGGCCTCCTCGGGGACCGTGGTGGAGGTGCTGGAGGCCCGCCCCCGCGGCCGCTTCACCTGGTACAAGGTGCGGGCCAGGGACGGCCGCTTCCGCGGCTGGATCCGGGGCGACCTGCTGCGGCGGGCGGCGGTTGCGCCCGCGCCGCAACGGGCGGAGCGCGAGGCGGATGCCCCCGACGACCCCGCCCGTCCGCCGTGGTTCGCCGCCCTCCTCCGCTTCTACCCGGCCGTGGAGAGCTGCCTTGAATCCACCACCCGAAGGCCGGCCGCGGTGCTCTCGGTGCGCGCCCTCCCGCTCGGCATGGCGGAGGTGGTGGTGCGGGACGCCTCGGGACGGATCTGGGATTGTTCCGCCAACGCCGGCGGCGGGCCGCCGTTGCGCTACGATCCGGTCCCGCCCGGACGCACCCTGCTCGGCGGCGCCGGCAAGATCACCTTCTGGCGCCGCGGGGAGATCCCGGCCCCGGAGGATCCCTGCCTGATGGCGCGGCCGGTCCCGGACCCCGAAGGCGGTCCCCCGCTCGGGGTGCTGCTCTACGAGAACTGCCCGAACGGCGCCGCCACCTCCTCGACCCGCACCCAGCCCCCGCGCGCGAGCGCTTCATAGGCCGCCTGCGCCAGCAACAGCGCCCGCCAGCCGTCCGCGAACCCGACCGGAACGGGTTCGCGCCGCTCCACCGCCCGCAGGAAGGCGTCGAGCTCGAGGCGGTAGGATTCCGCATAGCGCTCGAGGAAGAACGGCATCAGGGTGGCGCGCGCCTCGGTCGCCGCGGCATCCCAACGCTCCACCGTGTGGGGACGGGGATTGCCCACCAGCAGCGCCCCGCGCTCGCCCATCGCCTCCACCCGCTGGTCGTAGCCGTAGGCGGCGCGGCGGCAGTTGGTGATGCACACCTGGATTCCTCCGGCGGTGCGCAACAGCACCATGGCGGTGTCGTGATCGCCCAGGCTCTGAAGCCCGGGCTCCACCAGCGCCCCCGCCACCGCCGCCACCTCCACCGGCTCCTCCGGGAGGAGAAAGCGGGCGAGATCGAAGTCGTGGATGGTCATGTCGCGGAACAAACCGCCGCTGCGCTCGAGATAGGGCCGGGGCGGCAGGTCCGGGTCGCGGCTGGTGATGATCAACTGCCAGAGCCGACCGAGCTCGCCCCGGGCCAGTCGCGCCTTGAGCTCGGCGAAGGAGGGGTCGAAGCGTCGGTTGAAGCCGATCTGCACCAGGGGCTCGAGCGGGGCGATGGCCCGCCAACAGGCGGCGACCCGCGCGAGATCGAGATCGATGGGCTTCTCGCAGAACACGGCCTTTCCGGCCTCGACCGCCTTGACGATGAGATCGACATGGGTGTCGGTGGAGGTGGCGATCACCACCGCCTCCACCCCCGGCACCCCCATAGCCTCCTCCACCGAGGCGGCGGGCCGAGCGCCCGTCTCCGCCGCCACTTCCCTTTTCGCGTCCTCCACCACATCGTACACCGCAAGCAGCCGTGCGCGCGGATGCCCGACCAGATTGCGGGCGTGCAACCGTCCGATGCGGCCGGCCCCGAACAGAGCGACCCCCACCATGTGCGCCCTCCTCGCCATTGCTGCCGAACCGCTCCTAACGCCGCCCGTAGCGCTCCGCCAGGGGCGCGGTTGACGGACCTCGTCCGCTGTCCTTATCAAGCCGCGGGAAGCCGCTTTATCCTACCATCACGCGGGGGAGGCGA
>JALSGW010000097.1 GCA_026982585.1 Alphaproteobacteria bacterium
GGCCCCCAGGATCGCGATGTCGGGGGCAGGCGGCGCCAGCGCCGCCCCCATCTTCCCTTCCCCGACACCGGCTTCAGGCTCCCGCACGTCCACATACCAGGGCTCCAGCTCAGGCGGCGCCAGCACCGCCCTGGGCCGCACCGAGGCGAGTCGCAGCTCGACCCCGCGCCAGTCCTCGCCGGTCCGCTGCCAGACCCGCGCCCGCCGGTCCACCACCACCTCGCCCTTGCGGGTGCGCAGCTCCACCTCGTAGACCGGTTCCCAGCCCGCATCGGGGACGAAGTGGCGGACCTCCAGGGCGACCGGGCCCGGCTCCTCCGCTTCGATCTCCACCACGAGCCGGGTGCGGCCCCGCATGCCGGTCCGCACCGCCTCGAGCTCGCGCCGTCTCGCCTCCAGTTCCCGCTCGAGCCGCCGCTTGCGGGCCTCGCTCGCGCGCAACAGCTCCAGGGTCTCGATGGCGCCGGTGCCGAGCGCCTCCCAGCTGCGCCGCCAGCTGTCGGGATCGGGCCGGCCCTGCCAAAGGTCCCGGTCGGCGGCCTTGGCCGCCATTTCGCCCAGACGCTCGAGGAAGCGCAGCTGCAGTCTGGCCGCCTGCGCCCGATCCTCCTCGCGGCGGATCCGCTCCTCGAGCTCCTCGATCACGGCGACGAGCTCCCGCTCGCGGCGGCCGGTCGGATCCGCCTCCGGCACCTTGCGCAGCGAGAAGCCGAGAATGTCGGCCCCGCCTCCGGGCCGAAGCCTGAGCCTGAGGGAGGCGGGATCCAGATATTCGGGCAGGCCGTCCAGCACCAGCCGCTGGACTCCGGCGGCGAGCTCCACCTCCGCCCGGCGCAGGACCTCCGCCCCGCTCGGATAGACCACCGCCGCCGCCACCGGCGCCGCCACCCCCTCCTCGGCCCGAGGCCGCTCCGCCCCGGCCAGGGCCAGCACCACCAGCAGAGCGGCCGGACCCCCGACCGCCGCGCGGAGACCGTAGCGCCGCTCCATGGGCGTCCACCGATCCAGTGCTTCCGGAAAGGTTATAGGGGCGCGCGGCTTGCGGTCCAAGGTCGGGCGCGGGGCTTGTCGGGATCGATGCCGCATGATCAAAAGGGAACGTCCCCAGGCCGGCGGGACGGGGCGACCGCGCCGGTCTAGGAGACGGGGAGGACGCTGTTCAGGGAGGCGGTCCGGTGCGTACCACGGCGCGGGTTGTGGTCGTCGGCGGCGGCATCGCCGGCGTGAGCGTGCTCTATCACCTCGCCAAGCGCGGCTGGAGCGACGTGGTGTTGTTCGAACGGCGCAGCCTCACCTCGGGCTCCACCTGGCACGCCGCGGGCCTCTTGCCGCTGTTCAACATGAGCTATGCGGTCGGCCAGCTGCACCGCTATTCGGTGGAGCTCTACAAGACCCTGGAGGCGGAGACCGGCCAGCCGGTGGGCTTTCACCCGACCGGCAATCTCAGGCTCGCGCGCAACCGCGACCGCCTGGACGAATATCGCAATTACCAGGCCACGGCGGAGACCATCGGCGTGGAGTGCCACATCCTCTCCCCGGCCGAGGTCAAGGATCTGTGGCCCTTGCTGGATCCCGAGGGCATCATCGGGGCGCTCTGGCATCCCACCGACGGCCACATCGCGCCGGCCGACGTCACCATGGCGATGGCCAAGGGCGCGCGCCGGCTCGGCGCCGAGATCCACGAGCACACCCCGGTCGAGGCCATCACCCGCACCCGCAGCGGCGAGTGGCTCGTGCGCACGGCGAAGGGGGAGGTGCGCTGCGAGCATGTGGTCGCCGCCACCGGCAACCACGCGCGCGAGACCGCCCGCATGGTGGGGCTGGAGATCCCGGTGGTGCCGGTGGAGCACCAGTATGTGATCACCGACGTGGATCCGGAGCTCGCCCGCTATCGGGAGGCCGGCCACGCCGAGCTGCCGATCCTGCGCGAGCCGGACGAGTCCTATTATCTGCGTGAGGAGCAGCGGGGCTGGATCATCGGGCCCTACGAACGCCATCCCAAGGCCTGTTTCGTCGACGGGGTGCCGGAGGATTTCGAACACCAGCTGTTCCCCGGCGATCTCGACCGCATCCTGCCCCATGTGGAAGGCTGTATGCGCAGGGTGCCGTCGCTCCAGAAGGTGGGCATCAAGCAGGTGCTCAACGGCCCCATCCCCTACACCCCGGACGGCAGCCCCATGGTCGGCCCGGCCTTCGGCCTGCCCAACTTCTGGCTCAACGAGGGCCACAGTTTCGGCATCACCGCCGCAGGGGGCGCCGGCTGGCAGCTCGCCAACTGGATCATCGACGGCGAGCCCTCGATCGACATGCTCGGCGTCGATCCGAGGCGCTTCGGCGTGGTCACCAAGCGCTATGCGGTTGCGAAGAACGAGGAGGCCTACGCCTACGTCTACTTCACCCACTACCCGATGGAGTACGAGAACCGGCCGGCGGCGCGCCCGGCCCGCACGCCGCCGGTCTACGACCGGCTCAAGGCCATGGGGGCGGTGTTCGGCATGCGCTTCGGCTGGGAGCGCCCCAACTGGTTCGCGCCCAAGGGGGTGAAGCCCGAGGACCGCTTCTCCTTCCGCCGCTCCAACTGGTTCCCGCACGTGGCGGAGGAGGTGAAGGCGCTGCGCGAGCAGGTCGGTCTCATCGAACTGTCCTCCTTCGCCAAGTTCGAGGTCAGCGGACCCGGTGCACGGCGCTGGCTCGATTCCCTGCTGGCCAACCGGCTGCCGGCCAAGGTGGGCCAGATCCGGCTGTGCCACATCCTCAACCGCTCGGGCTCGGTGCGCAGCGAGTTCACCGTCACCCGCCTGGCCGACGGACCCTACGGCGAGCGCTTCTACCTGGTCGGTCCGGGCGCGGCGCACGACCTCGACCTCGACCTGTTGACGCGCCTGCTGCCGCGGGACGGCTCGGTGGTGCTCGAGGACGTCACCACCCGCTACGGCGTGTTCGTGGTGGCCGGGCCGATGGCACGGGCGCTTTTGCAGGAGATCACCGACGCCGACCTCGCCAACCAGGCGCTGCCCTGGCTCCACGGGGCGGAGGTGCCGATCGGCTTCGCTGACCGGGTGCGGCTGCTGCGGGTCGGCTTCACCGGCTCGCTCGGCTTCGAGCTGCACCATCCCATCGAATACCAGCTCCACCTCTTCGAGCTGCTGATCGAGACCGGCGCGCGCTTTGGACTCAAGCTGTGCGGCATGCGGGCGATGGATTCCTGCCGGCTCGAGAAGAGCTACCGGCTCTGGGGCACCGATCTGAATGGCGAGAACAGCCTGCTCGAGGCCGGCATGGAGCGTTTCGTGGCCTTCGACAAGGGCGCCTTTCCGGGCCGCGAGGCGCTGTTGCGTCAGAAGGCGGAGGGCCTGCCGACGCGCTTTTGCACCATCGAGGTGGACGTGGCGGATGCGGATCCCTTCGGCAACGAGCCGGTCTTCTTCGACGATCGGGTGATCGGCCGCGGCACCGCCGGCGGCTTCGGCCACCACATCCAAAAGAGCCTGCTGCTCGCCTATGTGCGCAGCGAATACGCCCAGATCGGGCTGGAGTGCCGGGTGCGGGTGCTGGACGAGCTGCGTCCCGCCCGCATCATCGCGGAAAGCCCCTATGATCCGGAGAACCGGGTGCTGAGGGCCTAGTCGCGCAGCTCCCGCTCGAGGGGGACGAGCGCCGCCTCCAGCCGGTCCAGCATGCGGAACAGTTCCTCCCGGGCCGTGGGCGGCAGGTCCGCGAGCCAGCGCCGTTCCAGCTCGAGGGCGAGCCGGGCGATGGCCTGGTAGACCTCGCGCCCCCTATGGGTGAGCCGGTGACGGCTGATGCGGCCGTCGCTGGCGTCCCGGGCCCGCGCCACCAGCCCCTTGCCAAGCAGCGCCGCCACCGCCCGGCTCACCTTGACCTTGTCCATGGCGGTGCGTTCGGCGAGCTCGGAGGCGGAGAGATGCTCCTGCCGTCCGAGCACCGCCATCACCCGCCACTCCGGGATGGAGAGGCCGAAACGCTCCCGATAGCGGCGGGCCAGCGCGCGGCTGACGCGGTTGGTGAGCACCGACAGGCGGTAGGGGAGAAACCGCTCGAGACGCAGCGGCACCTCGGATTCCGGCTCGGCAGGCACGATCCACCCCAGGCGGTTGTTGCCGGCCTTGTGGCGCCAGTACGTCCGCAGCTCAAGACCCCGGCCGGCGTTCGAGGCTTGACGCGGCGGGCGCGCTTGGCTGGTGTGGAGCTGCGGGGGAGGGGAGGCTGCGATGTTGCACGGCAAGCGGGCGTTGATCACCGGTGCCGCAAACGGCATCGGCCGGGCCGTCGCCGAGCGTTTCGCCCGCGAGGGCGCGCGCCTGTGGCTGTGGGACCGAGAGCGGGAGGCGCTCCTCGAGCTCGCCGAGGCGCTGCGTGCCGCCGGTGCGGAGGTGGCGTTGGCGGTGGTGGACCTCGCAGAGGGGGAGGAGATCGCGCGGGCGCTGGCCGAGCGCCAGGCTTCCGTGGACATCCTGGTCAACAACGCCGGCATCGGCCTGCAGCGGCCGCTTTTGGACCACCGGCCGGAGGACTTCGCGCGCATTTTCGCCGTCA